>CAYWPH010000001.1:0-96456 GCA_964460145.1 uncultured Gammaproteobacteria bacterium
GTCGAGGAAAAAACTCATGCAAGATCAACAGGTCCATATTCTTTAGTCACCCAGCAACCTTTGGGAGGTAAAGCCCAAATGGGAGGACAAAGATTGGGAGAAAGGGAAGTCTGGGCTTTAGAAGCACACAGAGCAAGATATACGTTGCAGGAAATGCTTACGACCAAATCAGACGACGTTGTTGGACGCGCTAAGGCTTTTGAAGCTATAGTTAAAGGAACAGATATTCCAACTCCTAAAGTTCCAGAAAGTTTTAAAGTATTAATTAAAGAATTAAATGCACTAGGACTATCAGTTGTTCCGGTTGGGGCAACTGTTTTGGATAAGCCAATTGATGAACCGGTTGAAAGCCCAGAGCAAGTAAAAGAAGCAACTAAAGAAGAGGCAGTTGAAGGTGAAGCTAAAGAACTAGCAGCGGAACTTGGTGGAAAAGAAATTATTGATGATGTAACATCGTCATCTTCAACCTCAGGTGTTGACGTAGCACAAGCCGGAGCAGAAAGAGTGGAGGGAGAAAAGGTAAATGAATAACAATATGGATAAGAAAAATAAAGATATAACAATTTTAGATTTCAAATCATTAAAGATTTTACTTGCTAGCAAAGAAGATATTCTTAACTGGTCATATGGTGAGGTTACAAAACCTGAAACAATTAATTATAGAACTTTAAGACCGGAAAAAGACGGACTTTTTGATGAAAGAATATTCGGTCCTACGAAAGACTGGGAATGTTATTGTGGAAAATACAAAAGAATCAGAAACAGAGGAATAATCTGTGATAAATGTGGTGTTGAAGTAACATTATCAAGAGTTAGAAGGGAGCGAATGGGACACATTGCTTTAGCCTGTCCAGTTTCACACGTTTGGTTTTTCAAAGGATCATCCTCGCCCTTATCATTAATCCTTGATATGTCTCAAAAAAGCCTTGAGGGTGTAATTTATTATGCTTCATATTTAGTAACTGATTTGGATGAGGAAAAGAAAAAACAAGCTCTAAAAGATCTTTCAAAAACAATTGAAAAAAGAAAAGAAGATATTACAAAAGAATTAGAAACAGAGGAAAAAAATCTTGCTAAAGAAATGGAAGCAAAGAAAAAAGAAACCTCCAAATCTAAAGGTGAGCAAAAGCAGTTAATTGAGCAAGAAATCGAGCTTTCCAAAAGACAGAAAATTGCAAGGCTTGAGGAAAGAGCTGAGGCAGAAAGCAAAAAAATTGATGAAATTGAAGAAGCATTATCAAAACTTTTAAGAAGCCTTAAAATCGGAAGTGTCTTATCAGAAGATGAATACTTTAAGATTTTGGAATACGATATTCCGGTCTTTTTTACAATCAAAACAGGAGCTGAGGGACTTGCGGAACTAATTGAGAAGATCGGAATTGCAAAATTAATTGTAGACCTAAGGGAAGAAACTGCAAAAGCAAAAGGACAAAGATATTTCAAATTAATTAAAAGACTAAGACTTTTAGAGGCAATGAGGAAAGCAGGAGTTGAGCCAAAATCAATGATATTTGGAGTGCTCCCCGTAATCCCACCAGACCTTCGACCTATGGTTCAATTGGCTGGAGGAAGATTTGCAACTTCAGATTTAAATGATTTATATAGAAGAGTCATCAACAGAAACAACAGGCTAAAGCATTTAATGGCATTGGGAGCTCCTGAAATAATTTTGAGAAATGAAAAAAGAATGCTTCAGGAATCTGTTGATTCATTAATTGATGCCTCTCAAAGGACGAATCAGGTAGTTGCTTCACCACTAAGAAGTCTTTCTGATATGCTACGAGGAAAACAGGGAAGATTTAGACAAAATCTGCTTGGTAAAAGGGTAGATTACTCTGGAAGAAGCGTAATAGTTGTTGGACCTGATCTTGAACTTTCACAATGCGGACTTCCAAAAGAAATGGCTTTGGAAATGTTTAAACCATTTGTACTTAGAGAAGTAATTATCAGAGGATATGCTCCAAACATTAAAAGCGCTAAAAGATTTATTGAAAAAAGAAGCCCAGAAGTATTTGATATTTTAGAAGAAATAACCAAAGGACATCCAGTACTCTTAAACAGAGCTCCAACCTTACATAAACTTGGAATCCAGGCCTTCTATCCGGTACTTATTGAAGGAAGTGCTATTTCACTTCATCCCTGTGTCTGCTCTGGTTATAATGCAGATTTTGACGGAGATCAAATGGCAGTCCATATTCCATTATCAGCTAAAGCTCAGGAAGAAGCAGCCACTCTTATGATGCCAAAACACAATCTACTTAAACCCGCTGATGGTTCTCCAATTACTTTACCTAACAAAGAAATGGCTGTTGGAATTTTCTACTTAACAAGTATTGATCAATCATTGAAAAAAGAAAATCCATACAGTTTTTCAGACGCAAACGAAGCATTCCTTGCTCAGTCAATGGGCAAAATTATGCTTAGAGAGCCTATTTTAGTCAAATTAGACGGTGTTAGCATTGAAACAACTTTAGGAAGGATAATGTTAAATGAAAGGCTCCCTCAAGACTTTGGTTTTATAAATGATCCAATTAAGGCATCCGGAATAAAAAAAATCATTATAAGTGCTATTAAAACACTTAGCGCCGATGAGGTAGAAGCTTTAATTGACAATATTAAATCTCTGGGATTCTATGGATCAACAATTTCTGGAATTTCAGTATCGGTTTTTGACAATGAAATGGTTGAAGGTAAGAAAAAATTCATCGATGAAGCAGAGAAAAGAGTCACAGCAATTGAGGATGATTATCTTGGAGGTTTAATCACAAATGATGAAAAAAAGAGACTTTCAAATCAAGTCTGGCTTGAAACCACTGAGACAATTGCAGATTTGACTTGGGATAATCTTAAAATCGGAAATGTAATCAGGACAATTATTGATTCAGAGGGTGCGAGAGCCGGAAAAGAACAGCTAAAACAGCTTTCTGCTATGAGGGGTCTCATCCTTGATCCACTTGGAAGAATCGTTGAACTTCCAATTAAATCAAACTTTAGAGAAGGTCTTTCAATTTTTGAATATGTATCCAGTGCCAGGGGTTCAAGAAAAGGTTTGACGGATTCAGCTTTGAAAACCGCAAACGCAGGATATCTAACAAGACGTTTGGTTGATGTATCCCATGACGTAATCGTAAGGGCTGATGATTGCCAAACAACAGAGGGAATTTTGGTTATGGACAACGAGCCAGGCAGAACAGTAATATTCGGAGATAGAATTTTAGGCAGAACTGCAGCTCTCAAAATAGTTTCTCCAAAGACAAAGAAAGAAATTGTTAAAGCTAACGAGGAAATAACAGAGGATAAAGCAAAAGAAATCGTCAAAGAAGCCGTTACAGAGGTACATATTAAAAGTGCAATAACATGCAAGCTTGAATACGGAATATGTGCTACGTGTTATGGTTGGGATTTCTCTACCAAGAGAAAAGTCGATCTTGGAGTGCCAGTTGGGGTTATCGCAGCGCAATCTATCGGAGAACCTGGAACTCAGTTAACAATGAAAGTTAAGCATTTCGGAGGGATTGTTATGTCAGACGTTACCCAAGGTCTTCCGAGAGTTGAAGAGCTTTTTGAAATGAGAACTCCAAAGAGTCTTTCACCAATATCTGAAATTAGTGGAAAAGTAAGCATTGAGACAGGTGAAGACGGATACATCATTAAAGTAAAAGGTGCAAAAGCAAAACCAGTTGAAGAAAAAGAATATTTTGTACCTTTGGCTTCAAACTTAACTGTTGAAGACGCAGAAGATATTTTGGCAGGAACACAGCTTGCTCAAGGTTACCTTGATCCAAAAGAAGTCATAAAGATAAAAGGCTTAGTTGAGGGACAAAGATATATCATAACTGAAGCTCAAAAAGTATACGAATCCCAGGGAATCGGAATTAACGATAAACACTTTGAAACAATTCTTAGAAAAATGTCTGATAAGGTAATCGTTGAAACAGTCGGAGATACAGCTTTAATTCCTGGTGATTTTATTACAAAAACAAGATTTGAGCAGATTAATGCAGAAGTTCTCTCGCAAGGGGGAGAGCCGGCAACAGCAAGACAAACAATTTTAGGTATTACTAAGTCGTCGTTATTCTCAGATTCATGGCTATCTGCATCATCGTTTCAGGAAACAACGAAAGTCTTAACTGACGCAGCCTTAGAAGGCGCAGAGGACAAACTAGTTGGTTTGAAAGAAAATGTCATTATCGGAAGACTCATTCCAGTTGAAGGAACAACTCCTGATACGGTATAATAGAAAGCCTTATGCCTACACTTAGTCAATTATCTAGAAAAGGAAGAAACAGAAAAGTAAAAAAAGTTAAAGCAACCGCTTTAAGAAGAATCTTTAATGCAAGGGAGCGAAGATATAAGCAAATTGAAGGACCTCAAAAACGCGGTGTTGTAACCTTGGTTAAAACAATGACTCCTAAAAAACCAAACTCAGCTTTGAGAAAAGTAGCAAGAGTAAGGCTTTCTAATAGAATGGAAGTCACAGCTTATATTCAAGGAGTAGGCCACAGTCTTTCAGAACACGGAATTGTGCTTATAAGAGGAGGAAGAGTAAAAGATTTACCAGGTGTAAAATATCATATAGTCAGAGGTAAGTATGATTTACAAGGAGTTGAAGGAAGAAGATCTTCAAGAAGTAAATACGGAGCAAAGAAAGGTGGAGGACCAGTTAGAGTTGCGGGAACTGCTCCAGCAGTAGTAACACCAGTACCTGAAGCGCCGGCAGCAGCCTAATATTAATATATGAGACATAAAAAGGTAGAAAAAAGAGTACACGAACAAGACAAAATATACGGAAGTGTTTTAGTCAGTCAGTTTATTAACCGTATTATGAAAGACGGTAAAAAAACTGTGGCTGAAAAATCTTTCTATAATGCACTAGAAGAGCTTAAAAAAACAGAAGCAGATGCTGTATCAGTTTTTGAAACTGCAATTAACAATGTAGGACCAAAAGTAGAAGTTAAAGCAAGAAGAGTCGGAGGAGCATCCTATCAAGTACCACTTGAAGTAAGAGGAGATAGAAAAAATGCTTTGGCAATAAAATGGATAGTTGAAGCGGCAAGGGCTAGATCAAATAGTGAATATCATAGTTTTTCTCAAAAATTAGCTGCAGAGATATTGGAAGCAGCAAAAAATGAAGGTGCAGCTATTAAAAAGAGAGATACAGTCCACAGAATGGCTGAAGCAAACAGAGCATTCTCCCACTTTAGATTCTAGATTTATTTATGAAATTTGAGCAGATGTTTTGCTTGGGTCGAATGCATTAATATTTTTACTTACATCCAAAATCTCAATTCCTAAAACTTTTCCATTTTTGTCCTCATCCACTAAAATAGCATCAGAAATTTTACGAGTAACCTCGTATTTTCCCTTTCCCAATTCAATATAAACTGCATCTATTTTTTTATCGTACTTAGTTTTCATATTCTTTCTTAATAAAATATCCTGTAATTACAGTAATTTTGTTTCCCTCAGTTTGGGTTACAATCTCCAATATTTTATCACCGATAATTTTTTTACGCAACTTTCTGTTTTTAAAACTTAAGAGAATCTTATCAGGATCTTTCACAATTTTTACAGCTAATTCTAAGGAAATTCTGCGTTTTTTAAGTTGGGTTTTGGCGTGATCGGAAAAACAATAGGCATAGTTTAATTTTAACAAAAGTATGGAATGATTGCTTAACTTATGCTATACTTATTTAGCTTCCGAACAAAGGGAGTTTTTTTGAGTAAAAATTATGGCAGAAGATAGATTAAAAACACTAGATAAAGTAAGAAATATTGGAATTATAGCTCATATTGACGCAGGTAAAACTACAACTACAGAGCGTATTCTTTTTTATACCGGAAAAACATACAAAATCGGAGATATTGACGAAGGAACTACCCAGATGGACTGGATGGAGCAGGAAAAGGAAAGAGGAATAACAATCGTATCAGCTGCAACTACCGCATTTTGGAAAGATTACAGAATAAACATTATTGATACCCCTGGCCACGTTGATTTTACAGCTGAAGTTGAAAGATCTTTAAGAGTATTAGATGGTGGTATTACTGTGCTTGATGCAGAAGAAGGAGTTCAATCCCAGTCTGAAACAGTCTGGAGACAGGCTGATAAATATAAAGTTCCAAGGCTTTGCTTTGTAAATAAAATGGACAAGCTTGGAGCAGATTTTCTTGCAACCGTAAAGAGTATTGAAGATAGGCTTGGTGCAAATCCATTAATTATGGTTTTGCCAATTGGAGTTGAACATACATTTAAAGGAATTGTTCATTTGATGGAGATGAAAGCATATATCTGGGGGTCAGACGAGCTTGGTTCAAAATTTGAAGTAACTGATATTCCTGATGATATAAAAGAAAAAGCAGAGGATTTTAGGCATAAGCTTGTTGAAAAAATTGCTGAAACTGACGACTCATTAACAGAAAAATACCTAAATGGACAGGAAATAACAGATGAAGAATTAAAAGCAGCATTAAGACGGGCTGTTATTGCATATAAGCTCGTTCCTATTTTTGCAGGATCATCTCTTAGAAATAAAGGGGTTCAGCCGCTTCTTGACGGTGTTATTGATTATCTTCCATCTCCTTTGGACGTTGGATTAATAAAAGGACATAATCCTAAAACTGACGAAGTAGTAGAAAGAAAACCCCAAGCTTCAGAATTTTTGGCAGGTCTTGCTTTCAAAATTCAGATTGATCCACACGTTGGAAAACTAACCTATTTCAGAGTCTATTCTGGCACCATAACAGCAGGTTCATATATTTATAACAGCACTAAAAAGGAAACAGAAAGAGTGGGAAGAATTCTTTTAATGCATGCAAACCACAGAGAAGAGATAAAGGAAGCATATGCGGGAGAAATAGTTGCTTTAGTTGGTCTTAAAGAAACAGGAACAGGTGATACTCTTTGTGATGAAAAAGCACCAATTGTACTTGAAAAAATTACTTTCCCAGAACCTGTTATCTCTCTTGCTATTGAGCCAAAAACAAAAGCAGATCAGGAAAAACTAGGTCTTGCTCTAAAAAGGCTTTCTGAAGAAGATCCAACTTTCTCTATTAAAACAAACCACGAAACTAATCAAACAATAATTTCAGGAATGGGAGAGCTCCAGCTTGAGGTCATGGTAGATAGAATGAAAAGAGAGTTTGGAGTTTTGGCAAACGTCGGAGCACCTCAGGTAGCGTATAAGGAAACTATTAAGCAGGAAGCAACTGGTGAGGGAAAATACATCCGTCAATCTGGAGGACGCGGTCAATACGGACACTGTTGGCTAAGAGTTAAGCCAAAACCAAGAGGAGAAGGATTTGAGTTTATTGATGCAATTAAAGGAGGAGCAATTCCTGCAGAGTTTATTAAAGCAATTGAAAAAGGAGTAAATGAAACTCTTGCTAACGGAATATTACTAGGTTATCCTTTAGTTGATCTTGAGGTAACTGTTTACGATGGAAGTTATCACGACGTAGATTCCTCAGAAGTAGCATTTAAAATTGCAGCTTCCCAAGCTCTTCAAGCAGCAAGTAGAAAAGCAGATATGGCACTTTTGGAGCCAATTATGAAAGTTGAAGTTACAACCCCATCTGAATTTATGGGAGACGTAATCGGAGATTTAAGTTCAAAAAGAGCTCAGATTATGGGAACAGAAGAAAGAGGAAAAGCAACAGTAATTTTGGCTATGGTACCTCTTGCTGAACTTTCAGGTTACGCAACGACAATTAGGTCTATGTCTCAGGGAAGAGCCTCATATTACATGGAACCATCTCATTATGAGGACGTTCCAAAAAATATTGTTGAAGGAATGCTTGCCAAATCCACATTCACAGGAAGAGTTGAGTAGTTAGTTATTTCTTCTTTTGGTATAATCTCTTCATGAAAAAAATAGTTCTTGCATCTAAATCGCTCAGAAGAAAGCAAATATTAGAACAAGTTGGTCTAGCATTCAGCATTGACGTTAGTAATTTTGACGAAAAAACTGTTTCAGCTAAAAAACCAGGAGAGCTAGTAAAACTTTTATCTTTGGCAAAAGCAAATGCTGTAGCGCATAAATATAAAGATGCAATAGTTATTGGTTCAGATACTGTTGTTGTTTTAGGTAGTGAAATCTTAGGAAAACCAGAAACCAAGAAAGAAGCAAAAAAGATGCTAGAAAAATTAAGTGGAAAAACACACTCAGTATTCTCAGGATACGCAGTTGTCGATGTAAAGAGTAAAAAAACTATTTCTGGATATGTTGAAACAAAAGTTAAATTCAAAGATTTAACTGATAAAGAAATATCAACATATGTTACAAAATGTGAAGTTTTGGATAAGGCAGGCGCTTATGCAATTCAAGACAAGGCGGCTGTATTTATTGAATACATACAAGGGGATTATTTAAGTATCGTTGGGCTCCCTCTTGCAGCAATCTACAAAGCTTTAAAAAAATTTGGAGTTGATATTACAAAAAATTGGTAAAATATTAACTTCCTCTTTTTAAGATACCTCTATATGCAGTTTCTATTCTTGCTAGTTGTCCTGTAAAACTTGCGGCAATTTCTTCTTCCCTTACTCCTCCATTTATTAAAATTTGACAATTAGCAGCCATCCATTCAGAAGTTGATCTGGGGTCATGTTGTTGCCTTAATCTTCTTGCAAGTTTTCTTCTATATTCATTTGCTCTTTTCTCATTAGGTTTAACTTCAGCCCAAACAATGCCTATAGGAAGTCCTTGTGCCAAGGTGATAGTCAAATCTCTGCCTTCACGATCATCTTGACTATGTTTTGGATTAATCATAGCTTTTTCTACACTATCAAGTCTTTCAAGTATTGAGGCAACTCTTGCTTCCATGAGTCTACCTCTTTCATTACAGTCTATAGGAGTTGAGGATGAAGGGGCATCAGTTCTTGTATGAAATTTTCCTGTACAAGTTCTAAAACTGCTGCCATCTAATTGTATTGTTTAAATTTTTATATTCTTTGTCAATATACAAAATTATTGGCAGAGAGATGGTTATATTCCAATCAGTGAGGGAAAATCTTTCTCTGCAACACAAGAATACGTAAAAGCTGACATAGGATTCACGCATTACCCTTAAGTTTATAGAATAACTCAGCGATAAAGCTTATTATTTCTTGCCCATTTTGGCGTACCAATCCCAAAGAAGCCAAAGTCCGGAAAGGCCAACCAAAACATAGACAAGATTAACTACTACTGGCCAGCTCCCAAGAAGCATCCAGACTAAATTCCAGTCAGGATACCCCAATAAAGCGCCAAGGCCAACTAGTCCCCAGTTAACAGCTCCAACAACTACTAAAAGTGTTGCAACCAATTCTACGTTTTTCATAAATCCCCCTCCTTTCCGGTAAGAAGACTTAACCTAATTAAATCATTAGGTATTTTGTGATAAATGTCAAGTTTGTGCCTTAAATATAGCCTAGACAAATTAAATTTTAAATTATATACTCCGCTTGATGTCTAGGCAGGAAAGATACTCATCAGATTTTATTTTAGAGGCGGCAGTATTTTTAGATGTTGGTGATACTGAGGATTTAGATGCTAACCCTTTTGCTACACAATTAGATTATTACGAAAGAGAACAACAGGTGACGATCTTAGAATGGCTAAATAGAACTGTTTATGATACTGAAGAATTTAGAGCTGCAAGTAGACTAGAAGAGTATAGGGGCCCAAAAAAGGATGTAAAAATAAGGAGAGGACCCTATGAATATGCTTTTTTTCTCCCCTTGCCAGTGGTAAGATTTGATCCTTTAACTCCACGCAAGTTTAGCTTAAGCAGACATTTTAGAAGAACTAGTATTACTGATCCGTCTCAAACCCTGGATGTGTTGATAACACCTGCAATGACAGAGATTGTAGAGCAAAGAGACGGTAAGAAAACTCATTTATCAAACTGTGAAGCTGCTAATTGGGTTGCTATAATGGCTATTTGGGAATTTAATTCTATCCCCTCTGTCTCATCGCGCAGTTTTCCTGCCAGTGTTTAGTGTATAATCTTTTTATGGCAAAAAAGACTCCGTCTCCATTCGGTTTTTATTTTTCTTATTTAGATAAAGTAGATAAAGATGTAAAAGATACGAAAGAATTTGGCTCAATGTTAATTTTGGGTATGGTTGAGGAGCTTGGTGAAATGAGCAGGGCCTATCTTGCAAAGCATGGCAGAAAACCAGGAAATATCGCAGCACAGGAAGATGAAGCGTATGAAAGGGAACTTGGCGATCTCTTGGTTTCGATACTTCGCCTAGCCAGGATTAAAGATATAAACCTGCATGAAGCTTTAATGTATTCTTTAAATAAAATAGAAAAACGAAGAAAAAACCCTAAGAGATAATTATTTTCCCCCTTGACGATTTTTAAAAAATATTGTATATTACATTCAAACCTCTTAAAAAGGGTTTTTATTTTTGACAAAATTAAATTAATATGGCAGATAAATATACAAGAAACAAACCA
Source organism: uncultured Gammaproteobacteria bacterium (assembly GCA_964460145.1). Classification (GTDB taxonomy): domain Bacteria; phylum Patescibacteriota; class Microgenomatia; order Levybacterales; family UBA12049; genus JACQHJ01. The sequence continues at coordinate 10,446 of CAYWPH010000001.1, forward strand.
CACGTAAATATCGGAACCATCGGTCACGTAGATCATGGTAAAACAACGCTTACAGCGGCTATTGCTACGGTTTTGTCTAAAACTGGAGGAGCCAAGGCAATGAAGTATGAAGATATTGATAATGCTCCGGAAGAAAAAGCAAGAGGAGTCACAATCAACATCACCCACGTAGAATATGAAACAGCCAAAAGACATTATGCGCACATTGATGCACCGGGACACGCAGATTACATTAAGAACATGATTACGGGAGCCGCTCAAATGGACGGCGCAATCCTCGTAGTCTCAGCTCCTGACGGCCCCATGCCACAAACCAGAGAACACATACTCCTAGCCAGACAAGTACAAGTACCCTCAATAGTAGTTTTCTTAAACAAATGCGATATGGTTTCTGATCCAGAACTACTCGATTTAGTTGAAATGGAAGTAAGAGAGCTTTTGACAAAATACCAATATCCTGGAAATGAAGTACCAATTATAAGAGGATCAGCTCTTAAAGCCCTAGAAGGTGACCCAGAAGCAGAAAAACAAATACATGCCTTAATGGATGCGGTTGATAGTTATATCCCAACTCCAGTTAGAGATACAGAAAAACCATTCCTTATGCCTATTGAGGATGTTTTCTCAATCAAAGGAAGAGGAACAGTTGTAACAGGAAGAATTGAAAGAGGCAAGGTTAAAGTAAACGAACCGGTTGAAATCGTAGGGATTCGACCAACAAAGCAATCTGTAGTAACAGGTGTTGAAATGTTTAAGAAATCCTTAGATGAAGGACAAGCAGGAGATAACGTTGGAATACTACTTAGAGGAGTAGAAAAAGATGATGTAGAAAGAGGACAAGTTATTGCAAAACCAGGCTCAATAACACCTCATAAAGAATTTGAAGCAGAAGTCTATATTCTTACAAAAGAAGAGGGCGGACGTCACACTCCATTCTTTACTGGATACAGACCACAATTCTTTATCAAAACAACTGATATCACAGGTGAGGCAGCGCTTCCATCTGGAGTTGAAATGGTAATGCCTGGAGATAACGCAAAAATGACTGTTAAACTTATCGTTCCTGTTGCAATGGAAGAAGGACTTAGGTTTGCAGTTAGAGAAGGTGGAAAAACAGTTGGAGCAGGCGTTATTTCAAAAATAATTGCCTAACCGCTTAATCTGCCTCTAAAAATAGTTCTTTGATTTAAATACTGATATGCCAAAAGGAAGAATTCGAGTAAGACTCAAAAGTTACGACGCAAGAGTAATAGATTCTACTTGCCAGCAAATTTTAGATACGGCTATAAGAACCGGTGCTAAGGTTGTTGGCCCAATACCACTTCCTAGTCAAAGAAGCGTATACGCAGTAAATAAATCAACCTTCATAGATAAAAACGCCAGAGACCACTTTGAAATTAAAGTTCATAAAAGACTCATTGATATTGTTTCACCTACAGAAAAAACAATTGATTCATTAACTCATCTTGAGCTTCCCGCAGGCGTAAACATCGAAATTAGGATGTAATCCCTGCTATAATCCCATCCATATGTCAGTAAGAATTGTTATTGAGGCAGGAGATCCAAGGCTAAAAGCTAAAAATAAAATAGTTTCTGATTTTAATTCCTCACAAATCCAAAAGCTAATCAAAGACCTTATTGATACAATGCGAAAAACAGATTTAATTGGAATTGCAGCTTCGCAAATTGGGGAAAACTACATGGTTTTTGTAACTCAGCCTCGTAATACTCAAGCCAGAAAACTGGGTAAAACAGATAAATTAAGGGTTTATATAAATCCCAAAATTACATATAAATCCAAAACTCAAAGCATTATTTACGAAGGTTGCGGAAGCGTTGGATTATTCGGTCCAGTATCGAGGCCTGCTGAGATAGAAGTTCAGGCAATTGATCAAAAAGGAAAAAATTTTTCACTTCGGACAGATGGGATTTTAGCAAGAGTAATTCAGCATGAATATGACCATCTTAATGGAATTGAATTTATTCAAAAAGTAAATGACTATTCAAAAATTATAGTAGAGAAGCATTACAGGAAAAACATCAGAAATTCAGCTTTACAAAGAAAGAATTCCTTAACCACAAAAGTGGAATATAAAAAGCTTTAATTTAGGCTCAAATCCTCAAATTGTGGTATAATAACTTTATGAAATTGGTACAAAACAGTTGGTATTACGAATTACCTCTTAGGGGAGGCGTTTTTGTCGTAGTCTAAAATAGTTTAGTAACCGATAGAGCCTCCCAAACGGGAGGTTTTTTTGTGGTAAAAATTACTAAGATTTTTTAGTTTTTGCAAAAGGAAACTTTAATAAAAAAGGAGAAATATGAAAACACTAGGAATTATCGGAGGTCTTGGACCAGAAACAACTGCAAACTTCTACAAAGAGGTTATCTTGTCATGTTCCAGAAAGAATAAAAAACACCGTCCATCAATTCTTATTGCAAATGTGCCAATAAGTTTTAATCTTGAGAAAAATTTTATAAAACATTCTCAGGGTAAAAGACAGTTATTGACGTTATTGATTGATGCTGCGGTTAGTCTTGAAAGAGGCGGAGCAGATTTTATCGTAATCCCATGCAATACTGTTCATATTTTCATTGATGAGGTTAGAAAAGCTGTAAATATTCCCGTTTTAAGTATTATTGAGGAAACAATGAGGTTCTTACAAGAACAAGGTGTTAAAAATGTAGGCTTACTCGCAACTCCCTCGACAGTAAAAAATAAACTCTTTGATTCAAAGCTTAATGCAGGTGGAATTAAAGCAGAATTTCCAAAAAAAGAAAAACAGGAGTTATTAGGCGGAATTATAAATAAGATTTTGCGGAATAATCATGGTTTGGAAGATAAAAAGGAGCTACTAAAGATTATTAGCGAATTTTCTTGCGATTCTGTTTTATTAGCATGTACTGATTTGCATATCCTATTACCAGGTAAATCAAATACAAAGATACTGGATACTATGCAAATACTTCGACAAGCAGCAGTAAGAGAATTACTGGGTTAGCTCCCCTTGCATTTAGGCTCAGTTGCATATATAATTATGAATACAAAATGGTCATACAAACGGAGGTGATCGAAGCTACATAGAGGCGCGAAATACTACTTTTGTTAAGTAAAGCGGCACTATGTGGTCGCTTTTTTGTTTGTAAAAAGGATTAATTATGCAGTTATCGTCACTTATAGGAAAAAAAACATATCAAAAACACGGTTTTCTACAAGATGGGAGAAGAATCCCATTAACAGGAGTTGCTGTAGCTGGTAATTTTATTACCCAAATTAAAACCAGCGATAAAGAAGGCTATAATTCCCTCCAGCTTGGTATTGGAACAAACAAGAAGGCTAAAAAAAGAGCAATAAATCATTCAAAGAAAGCGGGACTAGAAAATACGCCCCGCTTTTTAAAAGAAATAATAGTTGATGATGTCGAGGGTGCAACTTTGGGATCAGAAATAAACTTTAAAGAAATATTTGCACCAGGAGATATGGTAGATGTAACAGGAACTTCAAAGGGAAAAGGATGGGCAGGAGGAGTAAAAAGACATGGATTCCACGGCGGACCAAAAACTCATGGACAATCAGACAGGCATAGAGCCCCAGGGTCAATTGGACAGGGAACAACTCCGGGAAGAGTTTATAGAGGAAAGAAAATGGCAGGAAGAATGGGAACAGATACAGTTACAGTTAAAAATCTTGAAGTAATTAGTATTACAGATGACGGAGTTTTACTTATTAAAGGACTAGTCCCAGGATTTGTAAATAATTATGTAGTTATCAAAAAGGTTGGAGAAAACAAAAAACATGTTGATTTATATAGCGAACCTCAAGAAACCCCAGTACAAGAAGCGGCACCACAAGAGCCTGTAGCTCAGGCAGAAGAAGTAAAAACCCCTGAAGTTACTCAAGAAGCTGAGGCCTTAGAGTCAGTACCAGAAGTACGTAAAACAAAAGAAACTCAAGAGGAGGTAGTTGAAGATGCCAAGAGTTAAAAAGACAGTTGTAAAAAAACCAGCAGTTAAAAAAGCAGTTGTTAAGACAGCTTCTAAAAAAGCTATTGTAAAAGAATTGCCAAAAGAAACCGGACTTAAACTAAGTGTATATAACACATCTGGTAAATCAACTGAAACACTAACTCTTCCAAAAGAGATTTTTGGAGTTGATATTAATAAAGCCTTAATGACACAAGCTGTAAGAGTATATCTTGCAAACCAAAGAAGAGGAACAGTAAAAACAAAATCAAGAGGGGAAGTAAATATTTCAACCAGAAAAATATACAGACAAAAAGGAACAGGTAGAGCAAGACACGGTGCAGCGTCTGCTCCAATTTTTGTAGGAGGAGGAGTAGCTTTAGGTCCAAAACCAAGAGATTATTCAATGAAACTATCCCAAAAAGCAAAACAAAAAGCTCTTTTCTCATCTTTGTCTTCCAAAGTTAAGGACGGAGAAATAATGCTTGTATCAGGTCTAACAAGATTAGAGCCTAAAACAAAAAACATGGTAGATCTTTTGGAGAAATTACAATTAAATGGTAAAAAACAAAGACTTTTATTAGTTACTCCACGGTCTTCAAAAGATTTTGACAGCGTTGTTAGAGCATCAAGAAATATTGAGGGAGTAAGCGTTACCCCATCAAATCTTTTAAACACTTATGAGATTTTAAGAGCAAGGAAAATTTTACTTATGAAAGAAGCAATAGTAGTTTTAAGAGAGACATTTTTAAAATAATATGAATACACAAATAATTTTATCACCATTAATTACAGAAAAATCGATGATTGATGCAAATAACGGCAAGTTTTCTTTTAAAGTGGCTAGAGAAGCTAATAAAAACGATATTAGAAGAGAAGTTGAGAAAAGATTTAAAGTAAATGTAGTTAAAATATCTACAATTACTATTAAAGGAAGATCAGTTAGAGCAGGTATTAAAAGACTAGAAGTAAAAAGAGCTGCCTTTAAAAAAGCAATAGTTACAGTTAGTAAAGGACAAAAAATAGGATTGTTTGAAACACAAAGCAAATAATGAAAAACTTAAGATTTATTAAAACCAAACATTCAGGAAGAGACGCAAGCGGACAAATTTCCGTTAGGCATCAGGGTGGAGAACAAAAAAGATTCTTAAGAGTTATTGATTTTAAAAGAGATAAACAGAATATCAAAGGAATAGTTATCTCTATTGAATATGATCCCAATAGAACTGTTGATATAGCTTTGATACAATACGCAGATGGTGAAAAAAGATATATTCTTTGCCCTGAGGGTTTAAAATTAAAAGATAGCGTAGTTTCAGCAAAAAGTGCAGATGTAAAAACAGGAAATGCGATGGAGCTTTCCTCTTTGCCTATAGGAACTTTTGTTCACAACGTTGAATTAACACCTGGCCACGGAGGACAAATGGCAAGAGGAGCAGGAACAGCAGCTCTAATCGCGGCCAAAGAGGGAAAAGTTGTTCATTTAAAACTTCCAAGCGGTGAAGTAAGAAAGGTTTTAGCAAATGCATTTGCGACAGTAGGCGTTTTAGGAAATCAAGATTTAAAAAACAGGGTTTTCAAAAAAGCAGGTACAAAAAGACATATGGGAATTAGGCCAACTGTTAGAGGAGTTGCTCAAAACCCAAGATCCCATCCTCATGGAGGAGGAGAAGGAAGAAGTGGTATTGGTATGAGTACTCCCAAAACTTATGCAGGAAGACCAGCGGTTGGTAATACGAGAAGACCTAAGAAATACTCTAATAAATATATTCTAGAGGGAAGGAAAAAATAATGGCACGTAGTAGTAAAAAGGGTCCATTCATAGATCCAAAATTAATAAAAAAAGTAAATATGCAAAAACAAACTGGAGATAAATCTCCAATTAAAACATGGAAAAGAGCTTGTCAGATTCCACCGGAGTTTGTAGGACACACGTTTGCAGTACATAACGGAAGAGCTTTTATAAATGTATTTGTTTCAGAGGGAATGGTAGGACACAGACTCGGTGAATTTTCACTAACAAGAACATTTAGAACGCATGGAAGAGTTGTAGCAAGAGAGATAAGTAAGACATAAAAATATGGAAATAATTGCAATATCAAAATCAGTAAGGATTGCGCCAAGAAAAGTAAGACTAGTAGCAGACGCTATTAGAAAACTTTCTATTCCTGATGCGCTAGTCAGCCTTTCTGTTTTAAATAAAAGAGCGGCTTTGTCGCTATCTAAAACTTTAAAAAGTGCGATTGCAAATGCAAAAAACAATAACAAAGTTAATATTAACGAGTTAACAATAAAAGCGATTGACGTCTTAGAAGCACCAAGCTTTAAAAGATTTCATTATTCAACAAGAGGAAGAACTCATCCATATAAAAGAAGAGGAAGCCATATAAGAGTAGTTTTAGAAAAAAAGGAGGAAGTACAAAATGGGACAAAAAGTTAATCCAAGAGCGCTAAGACTTGCAGCAAATCAAGACTGGTCAAGTAGGTGGTTTGAGGATAAAAAATATAAAGAAACTCTTCTTGAAGATTATAAAATCAGAAAATCCTTGATGGAGAGATTAAAGCATGCAGGAATTGCTGAGGTTCAAATTGAAAGAAGCATAAATAGCATTAAAATAACAGCGTTTGTTTCAAAACCAGGTATGGTAATAGGACGTGGCGGAACAGGACTTGAAGAGTTGAAGCTCTTTTTAATAAAGCTTTTAGATAAAAAACAAACTAAAAATCAATCTAAAATGGATATTAGAGTTGAACCTATTAAAGAGCCAAATCTTAATGCATATTTAGTTGCTAAAAATATGTCTGAACAACTCGTTAGAAGACTTCCTGCAAAAAGAGTAATGAAATCAACGGGAGAAAGAGTTATGGGAAGTGGAGCAAAAGGAGTAAGAATAGTTTTGTCGGGAAGAATTGGCGGAGCAGAAATTGGAAGAAGAGAAAAATTACAACAGGGAACAGTTCCATTATCAACAATTAGAGCAAATATTGATTATGCATCTTCTCCTGCTTTAACTAAAAAGGGCTACATTGGAGTAAAAGTTTGGATTAATAAAGGAGAAGAAAAATAAAATATGTTAGTACCCAAACGTGCTAAATTCAGAAAACAAATGAGAGGGACAATGAAAGGAAATGCCTATAGAGGAATAAAAATTTCCTTTGGTGAGTTTGGTTTGCAAGCCCAGGGAACAGCTTGGATTTCTTCAAGACAAATTGAAGCAGCAAGACGAGCAATTACTCATTATACCCAAAGAGGAGGAAGAATTTGGATTAGAATTTTTCCAGATAAACCAGTTACTAAAAAACCAGCTGAAACTAGAATGGGTAGCGGTAAAGGAGACGTATTTGGGTTCGTAGCACCGGTCAGACCCGGAAGAATGCTTTTTGAAATAGGAGGAGTTCCAAAAGATGTAGCCTATAGCGCTTTAAGACTTGCAGGACATAAACTTAATGTAAAAACAAAAATAGTTGAAAAGCAAACATAATATGAAAACTAAAGACAGAAAAGATATATTTACAAAAACGGAGAAAGAATTAAAGAAGATACTAATGGATGCAAAAGATAGTCTTTTTAATTTAAGAATTGATTTGTCACAAAACAAGTTAAAAAATACAACATCAATAATGCTAAAAAGAAAAGAAATAGCTTTAATTTTAACAGCACTAAGGCAAAAGGAGTTTGAAAATGCAAAAAACACTTAACGGAAAAATAGTTTCATTAAAATCTCAAGATACAGTTATTGTTGAAGTAACTAGAAAAGTTGCTCATCCGCTGTATAAGAAGTTAATGAAAAAAACAAAAAAATATAAGGCAGATGCAAAAGGACAAACCTTGTCTTTAGGAGACAATGTAAAGATTGTGTCAACGAGACCTATTTCTAAAGATAAGTTTTTTAAAGTTTTGGAGGTAACTAAATAATATGATTCAGCATAGAACCATGCTTAAAGCAGCAGATAACAGCGGAGCAAGAATCCTGCAGGTTATTCATATTTTCGGAGGATCTAAGAGAAAATTTGGATATATTGGAGATATCTTAAATTGTGTTGTAAAGGATGCAATTCCAACTGGAGCTGTAAAAGAGGGAGAAATTGTAAAAGTAGTTTTGGTAAGAGCCAGAAAAGAGCATAAAAGACTAGATGGATCATATGTCAGATTTTCTGAAAATGCAGGAGTTGTAATTGATAATGCAAAAGATAAAAACCCAATAGGAACCAGAATCTTTGGACCGATTGCAAGGGAAATAAGAGATAGGGGGTTTGCAAAAATAGCCAGTATGGCAATAGAGGTGGTATAATATGAAACTTAAAAAAGGCGATAGTGTCAAAATTATAAAAGGAAAAGATAAAGGAAAGAGTGGAAAGATTGAAAAAGCTTTTCCTTCGGAAAATAAGGTTTTAATTCCAAATGTTAATTTATATAAAAGACATTTGAAAGCAAGATCGCAACAGCAACCATCAGAGATTGTGACTTTGACAAAACCATTGCCAATTGCAAACGTAGCCTTTATCTGCCCAAAGTGTAAAAAGCAGTCAAGAGTTGGATACAAAATAGAGAAAAATTTAAAATCAAGAATTTGTCTTAAATGCAAATCAGAGGTTTAAATATGAATAGCAGTAATTCTTTACAAGAAAATTTTAAGAAGGAAATTTTAAATAAATTAAAGGAAAGTCTGAATATCAAAAATATCCATGATATTCCAAGGCTTTCTAAAATTGTTATTAATATGGGAGTAAAAGATGCGCTTGCTGACAAAAAAAATATTGAAAAATCAGCAGAGTTACTTTCCCAAATAGCAGGACAAAAACCAAAAGTTATGAAAGCAAAAAAATCAATTGCAGCTTTTAAACTAAGAGAAGGAGATCAAATAGCACTTATGGTAACTTTAAGAGGAAAAAGAATGTATGATTTTTATCAAAAATTGACGTTAATAGTCTTTCCTAGACTTCGTGATTTTCATGGAGTAAAAACAACAAGCTTTGACGGACACGGTAGCTATACTTTAGGCTTTGCTGAAAGCGCAGTTTTTCCAGAAATTGATCCAAGTAAGTTTGATAAACCGCAAGGGCTTGAAATCTCAATTGTTACAACAGCAAAAACAAATGAACACGGCTTAGAGTTACTTAGGGCACTGGGAATGCCTTTTCAAAAATAAAATATGGCAAAAAAATCAAATGTAGTCAAATATTTAAAAAAACAAAAGTTCTCTACAAGAGAGAAAAGTATCTGCAATATCTGTGGAAGATCTCGTGGTTACATGAGAAGATTTGGAACTTGCAGAATTTGTTTTAGAGAATTAGCTCAGAAAGGAGAGCTTCCGGGCGTAGTTAAATCAACCTGGTAATAAATATATGAACCATTTAGTATCTGATTTTATCATAAGAATTAAAAATAGCGCAAAAGCCAATAGAAAGGAAGTTATACTTCCATATTCTGTAATCAACAGAGAAATTGGAAAAGTATTAGTTAAAGAAGGATTTTTGGAATCAATAAAAGAAGAAACAGTTGGTAATATAAAACAACTTAAGGCAGTCATAAAATATGAAAAAAGAATTCCTGTTTTAACAGATGTGGTCGTTATTTCAAAACCATCTTTAAGAGTTTATGAACCGGTCAAAAAAATATTAGAAATTAAAAAACGAGGCAGAAGAACAGTCATTGTTTCAACAAGTAAGGGAGTAATGACAGCAGAAAATGCACAAAAAAACGGAGTAGGAGGAGAGGTATTGTTTGCCATTTGGTAATATGTCAAAACTTGCAAAAAAACCAGTTATAATTAATAAAGGAGTAAGCGTTAACATTAACGGTCAAATTGTTACAGTTACAGGACCTAAGGGTAATTTGTCTTTTAGTATTCCTTCTGGAATAAAGGCTGAAGTTAACGACGAACAAATAATCGTTTCTCAAGTAAAGAAAAATGATAAGGGATCAAGAGCATTATTTGGTTTAACAAGATCAATACTTGCAAACTTGGTTAAGGGAGTATCTGAGGGTTTTGAATCAAAATTAGAACTTACAGGAGTAGGTTTTAGAGCCCAAACGAACGGAGATACTTTAACTTTATCTTTAGGATTTTCTCATCCGGTTATTGTTAAAGGAGAGCCGGGGATTACATTTAACGTTTCCGAAAATATAATTACAATTTCAGGAATTGATAAAATGCTCGTTGGAAATACAGCAGCAAATGTAAGAGCGATCAGACCACCTGAGCCATATAAAGGAAAAGGAATAAAATATGTTGGAGAACATATTAGAAGAAAAGTTGGAAAAGCAGCAAAAGCAGTAGCTGGAGCAACGGCAAAATAAAAATATGAAAACACAAAAACTAAGAAGACAAAAAAGAGTTAGAGCAAAAGTACAAGGAAGTCAGCAAAAACCAAGACTTTCCGTATTTAGGTCTAATAAATTTATTTATGTTCAGGCAATTGACGACGTAAGTCAAAAAACAATTGTCGCAGTTTCGGAAAAAGAACTTAAGGAGGAAGCTGGAGTTAAAAAAACTGACAGAGCTTTTGAGCTTGGAAAATTACTGGCTAAGAAAGTTCTTAGCAAAAAAATAACAGAAGCTATATTTGATAGAGGTTCATATAAATATCATGGAAGAGTGCAAAAAATTGCAGAAGGCGCAAGGGAAGGGGGTCTTAAATTCTAAATGGATAGAGCATTAAAACAACTGGATTACAATCAAAGAAACCAGGACGGATTTGAAGAACAGATAGTCCAAGTCAACAGAGTTTCCAAAAAGACCAAAGGAGGAAACAAGATTGGATTTTCAGTTCTTATGGTAGTTGGTAATAAACAGGGTAAAGTTGGAGTGGGCCTTGGAAAAGCGGGAGATGTATCTATGGCAATTAAAAAAGGCTCAACACTTGCCAGAAAACACGCAATTGAAGTCCCAATTATAAACGGTACAATTCCTTTTGAATTCTATATTAAATTAGGAGCAGCAAAAGTATTATTAAAACCAGCACCAGCTGGAAGCGGTGTTATCGCAGGCGGAGCAGTAAGAAGTGTTGTGTCTTTAGCTGGAATTTCCAATATATCTTCAAAGGTTTTAGGAACAGATAATCAGGCAAGTAATGTTTATGCAACAATCGAAGCTTTAAAAAGACTTTCCCAAAGATATAAAAGAGAGGGTCAAAGAAGGAAGGAGAATAAAAAATGAATCTACATAGTTTAACTAAAATAAAAACAAAGGGAAAAAGAAGGCTTGGACAAGGTCATGGATCTGGTCGTGTTAAAACGGCAGGGAGAGGCACTAAAGGACAAAAAGCAAGAAATAAAGTATCTTTAAGTTTTGAGGGTGGAGCATTGTCACTTATCAAAAGACTTCCTTTCAGACGCGGAAAAGATAGAAACCATTCGTATAAAAATACACCTGTTATTGTCAACATTAAAGCTTTGGAGCTTTTAAAGGCAGGATCAGTTGTAGATATTAAAGCATTAGTTAATGCAAAAATAGTTAGTGAAAAAGATGCAATGCAGTACGGTGTTAAAATATTAGGTGATGGAAAGTTAACTAAAGCATATACAATAAAGTTACCAATATCCAAAAGAGCAGCAGATAAGATCAAAAAAGCCGGCGGTAGTGTAGAATAATAAATAGATGGAAAGAATATTAGCCATTTTTAGAAATAGCGTCAACTCACCTGATGTTAGAAAAAAAATATTGTTTACAGGCTTTATTTTTCTTGTAACTAGAATTTTTGCTCACATACCAGTTTCCGGAGTAAACACTAGCGCCCTTCAATCTCTTTTTTCCCAAAATCAATTCCTTGCACTTTTAGACGTATTCTCAGGTGGAACTTTAGCTAACTTTTCAGTAATGGCACTGGGTCTTAACCCATATATCAACGCTTCAATTATCTTACAGCTTTTAACAATGATTTTCCCAAAACTTGAGGCTTTGCAAAAAGAGGGGGAAGCGGGTCGTCAAAAAATTAATCAATACACGAGAATGCTAACAGTACCCTTAGCAGCGCTTCAGGCAATTGGAATGTATGCTCTTTTAAGAAGCCAGGGAATTATAGATAATCTTTCAATACTTGGTTTAATTTCTCTAATTTTAACAATGACAGCAGGAACTATGCTTATGGTCTGGCTTGGAGAGCTTATTACAGAGAAAGGTGTGGGAAACGGAATCTCGCTTTTAATCTTTGCGGGAATAGTTTCAAGGCTCCCCATACTTTTTACTCAAACAGCAACTACAATTAATGCTCAAAACTTTTTCAATATCGCAATCTTTGCCGCAATGGGAATTGCAGTTATTGCCTCAATTGTCATTGTTAACGAAGCAACGAGACAGATAACTGTTTACTATGCAAAAAGGGTAAGGGGAAATAAGATGTATGGAGGACAATCTACGCATTTGCCTTTAAGACTTAATCAAGCAGGAGTTATACCAATTATTTTTGCAGTATCATTAGTGCTTATGCCATCTCTTTTCGCAAATTATTTGGCTGTATCGCCAAACCAAATATTACATAACATCGGTACGGCAATTACTGTTTGGTTTAGCCCAACAGGACTCTTATATAACGCAGTTTACTTTATCTTAGTTGTCGGCTTTACTTACTTTTATACAGCGGTTGTCTTCAATCCCAAAAAAATTGCAGAGGAAATTCAAAAGTACGGAGGTTTTATTCCAGGAATTAGACCAGGTACTCCAACAGCGCACTACTTAAATTATATTTTAACTAGAATTACCCTAGCTGGCGCACTTTTCTTAGGTTTAATCGCAATTTTACCTGAAGTTGCGAGGGTTTTTAGTAATATTCAAAATCTGGCACTTGGCGGCACAGGAATTCTTATCGTAGTCTCAGTTGTACTTGAAACAATTAAAGCAATAGAAGCACAGCTTGTAATGAGAAATTACGAAGGATATGCTAAATGAAAATAATCATAATCGGAATACAAGGCAGTGGTAAATCAACGCAGGGAAAAATCTTAGGTAAAAAACTTCAAGTACCATACCTTTCCACGGGACATATTTTTAGAGTACTTTCTAAAGAAGATACGCCTCTTGGTAAGCAAATAAAGGTTTTAATGAACGCCGGTTTTTTGATTCCTGATGAAAAAACCCTAAAAATTGTAGAGGAATATTTAACTCGTCCTGAATATAAAGATGGATATGTACTAGATGGGTTTCCAAGGACTTTAGCTCAGGCCCAAAAGTTTAATCAAGATATAAATAAAGTAATTCTTCTTAAAATCTCAGATAAGGAAGCTTTGTGGAGAATTTCAGGAAGAGAAGAAATTAGAGAAGATGAAACTCTTATGGCAATTAGAAAAAGAATTGAAATCTTTCATAAATTTACAGAGCCGGTTTTAGATTATTACAAAGAAAAAAGATTACTTTTGGAAGTTGATGGCGAGCAGACGATTGAAGATATTCATAAAGAAATAGTAGAAAAGCTTCATATTTAATTTAATGATCAATATTAAAACCCCAAAGGAGTTAGAAATAATGAAAAAAGGCGGACAGATTTTATCCGAAACTATGTGGGAATTGGTTTCTTTTGTAAGACCGGGGGTTTCGGAAATTGAGATTGATAAATTGGCACAAAAATTAATAATTGAAAAAGGCGCAGAACCGGGTTTTAAAAAAGTGGATGGATATAAATATACAGTTTGCCTTTCAACCAATGACGTTGTTGTTCATGGAATACCAACTGATTATAAATTAAAAGACGGTGACGTTATCGGAATAGACTGTGGAGTTTTTTATAAAGGCCTTCATACTGATATGTCAGAAACTGTAATAGTTGGGGAAAATAATGACAGCAAAAAAGATAAGTTTTTAAAAGTAGGAAAAATTGCGTTAGAAGAAGCTATAAGAGAGATGAAAATAGGAAATCATGTAGGACATATTTCTAAAACAATTCAGACAATTGTTGAAGATAATAGCTACAGTGTCGTAGAAACTCTTGTAGGACACGGAGTAGGCAGAGACCTTCATGAAGAGCCTGAAGTTCCTGGATTTTTAATAGGATCAATAGAAGAGACACCAATATTAAAAGAAGGCATGGTTATTGCGGTTGAGGTTATATATAACATGGGAAAACCAGATCTAAAACTAGATAAAGACGGATGGACACTAAGGACTCAAGATGGAAGTTTGGGAGGACTATTTGAGAGAACAGTTGCTATAGTCTCAAAAGGACCACTAATTCTTACTAAATGAGCTTGCGGTTTATGAGTGGTTTTGCTATAATTAAACCTACAAAATTCTAAATTCCAAATACAAATGGATTTAGGATTTATATTTTATGGCTCATCAGGGATCAATGGAAGTAGAAGGAGTAGTTAAAGAATCACTACCAAATACTTTGTTTAGAGTTGAGCTTGATAATGGACATACGGTTCTCTGTCATTTATCAGGCAAAATGAGAATGCATTTTATTAAGATCCTACCAGGTGATCGAGTTAGAGTAGAAATGACGCCATATGACAAGGAAAAAGGGAGAATTACTTTTAGGTTAAAATAATGAAAGTACAAGCAAGCATTAAACCAAGATGTGCAAAATGTAAGATCATAAAAAGAGGAGGCGTGCTTAGAGTTGTTTGTGAAAATCCAAGACATAAGCAGAGGCAAGGTTAAATTATGCGTGTTTCAGGAGTAAATTTACCAGATGAAAAAAGAGTAGACATTGGTTTGTCTTATCTTTATGGAATTGGCAGAAAAAATGTTGTTGATATTTTAAAGAAAGCACAAGTAGATGGAGCTATAAGAATTAAAGCTTTATCTGAAGACGAACAAAAAAGAATCCAAAAGATCTTAGAGGCATATAAGATTGAAGGAGATTTAAAAGTAGAGATTCAAAACAATATCAAAAGATTAAAAGAAGTAGGAAGCTACAGAGGAATAAGACATTCAAAAAATCTACCAGTAAGAGGACAGCGAACAAAATCAAATGCTAGAACTAAAAGAGGAAAGAGAGTAACAATTGGAGCAATTAAGAAAGAAGAAGCAGTAAAAATGGGAATAACAACTGAAGCAACTAAATAATATGGCAACAAAAGTATCAACACAAAAAACTAAAGTTAAAAAAAGCACTCTAAAAGTAACAGAACGCGGAAACGTGTATGTTTCTGCAACATTCAATAATACCTTAATTACAATCACAAACGATAAAGGACAAACAATTTCTTGGGCAAGTGCAGGATCAGCAGGATTTAAAGGAACAAGAAAATCCACCCCCTTTGCCGCAACAACAGCCATGGAACAGGCTGCAAAAAAAGCAATAGAAAAAGGACTTAAATCCGTAGATGTTTTTATTAAAGGACCTGGATCCGGAAGAGACGCAGCGCTTCGAGCTATAAAATCAGCAGGGCTTTCAATATCGCAAATTGCAGATGTAACACCCATGCCTCATAACGGGCCAAGGGCAGAGAAAAAGAGGAGAATATAATGGCAAGATATACAGGACCAAAACACAGACTAGCTAGAAAAGAAGGAGTAAATCTTTTAGATAAATCTTCTCAAAGTTTAATGAGAAGACTTAATACTCCTCCTGGAGTTCATGGTAAAAAAAGAAAGAGAAGGCTTTCTGAATATGGACTACAGCTAAGAGAAAAACAAAAAGCAAAAACAACGTATGGTTTGCTTGAGAAACAATTTAAAAGAGTTGTTCAAACAGTAAGAAAACAAAAAGGAGACACGAAAGAATTAATTATTTCAATGCTTGAAACTAGACTTGATAATTTAGTTTATAGATTGGGTTTTGCAAAGACAAGATATATGGCAAGACAATTTGTTTCACATGGGCACATTTTGGTAAATGGAGTAAAGCTTACAATCCCTTCATATCAGGCAAAAGCTAACGACATTATTTCTTTATCTGTCAAAACTCAAACCAATCCAAGAGTACTTGAGTTATTTAAAGAAGAAGTGGAAGTATTGCCATACCTTGAAAAAAAAGGAATGTCAGGAAAGCTTAAAAGAATGCCAAAAAAGGAAGATTTACAAGTTCCGTTTGATTTACAGTTAATTATTGAATATTATTCCAGATAATGGTAAAATAATACCTTATGGTTGAGCCAACGTTTAAAATTAAAGAAGAAAAAGTAACTGCAGAATACGGGGAGTTTGTAATTGAGCCTTTAGAGTCAGGTTACGGTCATACATTGGGCCAGGCTTTAAGAAGAATTTTGTTAGTTTCAATTCCAGGAGCAGCTGTTACTTCAGTAAAAATTAGTGGCGCAAAACATAAGTTTTCAACTGTCCCTGGCCTTAAAGAAAATATTGTAGATTTTTTACTAAACATTAAAGGTCTTAATTTAAGACTTTTAGACTCCAAAGAACAAAGCACGGTTAAGCTTTCAGTAAAAGGACCAAAAGAAATTACCGCAAAAGATTTAGAACTCCCAGAAGATGTAGAAGTAGTAAATAAAGATCATTATCTAGGCTACCTAAGTGATAAAAAAGCAAAACTTGATATGGAATTAACAGTTGAGAAAGGAATGGGATATGTACTCGCAGAAGAAAGAAAAATTGGAACACTTGGAGTTATGCCAATTGACTCAATCTTTACTCCAGTAAGAAGGGTTACTCCAGAAGTTTCAGCAACCCGTGTTGGAAGACAAACAAACTTGGATAAATTAACACTTAAAATCTGGACAAATGGAGTTGTTAAACCAAGAGAAGCATTAGATGAAGCAGCAAGAATTTTATCAGCATATTTTTCCCAAGTTTATCAACCAAAAGAAGTTGCTGCAACTGAATCTGTTAGTACTCATCCTGGAATTGCAGAAGGCGTGTTAAAATTAACAATTGATGAGTTAGATCTTCCAACAAGAATATATAACAGTTTAAGAAACGGCGGAATTGAAACAATTGGACAATTACTTGATACTCCAAGAAAAGAATTAATTTCAATGAGAAACATGGGTGGAAAATCAATTAGCGCAATAGAAGAAAAGTTAAAAGAAAAAGGAATTAGCTTACAAAGCTAATTTTTTGTTAAATCTCAAAGTCTTAAATCTCAAAAGCGAAACTAAAGGTTTGAGATTTAAGATTTTTTTAGTTTTATGAAAAAAAGTATATTTGGTAAAAAATTAAAAAGAGATACAAATGAAAGAAAGGCTTTATTTAAAAGCCTTATGACTTCGTTGGTTTTAAAAGAAAGTATAAGAACAACTGAAGCAAAAGCTAAAGCAATAAAACCAGAAATTGATAAAATGGTAACGCATGCCAAGAAAGGAACAAATGCTTCAATGCAAAAAATCCACGGAAGTCTTTCGCATATCGCCTTAGATAAATTTATCTCAAACGTTGCGCCAAGATTTAAAGATAGAAATGGCGGTTATACAAGAATTATTAAACTTGGAGGAAGAGTTGGAGACGAAGCTAAAATGGTAATTTTGGAATGGGTTGAGAAAAGTGACGTTCCATACCAAAAGCCAGTTAAAGTAAAGAAAGAGAAAAAAACCGTAAAGACAACTTCTAAAACAAAAGCAAAAACTGTTAAGGCAAAACCGAAAGCTTTGAAAGCTGTAAAAAAGGCAACAAAGAAATCTAAATAATATGAAACAAACAAAATCAACAAAAATTAGCGAAGTAAAAAGAGATTGGCATCTTGTCGATCTTAAAGGAAAAATACTAGGAAGAGTTGCATCGGATATAGCCTTACTTCTTATGGGAAAAAATAAACCAAATTTTGTAAGAAATTTGGATATGGGAGATTTTGTTGTGGTTATTAATGCGAAAGATTTTAAAGTAACAGGTAATAAAGAAAAGCTTAAAAAATATTACAGACACTCAGGTTACCCAGGCGGCTTTAAATCAGAAACTTTAGGAGATTTAAGACAAAGAAAACCGGAAGATGTTATAATCCATGCAGTTTCCGGAATGCTTCCTCAAAACAGGCTTAAAGATAAAATGTTATCAAGATTACGTGTTTTTGGGGAAGAAGAACATACTTTTAAAGATAAATTTAATAAAGAATAAATATGGTAAAAGATACTAAGAAAGATTTTATATTTACAATAGGAAGAAGAAAAGAATCAGTCGCAAGACTTAGGCTTTATACCAATTCAAATCCGGATTTAGTAATTGGTGAAGAAAAGCTTAAAAAAGGCGACGTAGTTGTCAATGGTAAAAGGGCACTAGATTATTTTAAAGGAATTGTTGCAAAAGTAAGATTTGAAGAGCCTCTTAAAATTACAAATAATTTGGGAAAATATATTTTATCTGTAAAAGTAGATGGTGGAGGACAAACAGGACAGCTTGAAGCATTTATCCATGCTCTATCTAGAGCCCTTGCAAGTCTGGATCCTAAAAATAGACAAATACTTAAAAAACAGGGTTTGCTTACAAGAGACGCAAGAGTAAGAGAAAGAAGGAAAGTTGGAATGGGTGGAAAAGCAAGAAGAAAGAGGCAATCTCCAAAGAGGTAATCCTCTATAACATCTTCTGCTTAATGGTTTCAATAACCCAAGGAGCTAGATTTTCAAATAACCTTGATTTTTTATTTAACAATTCCTGTTTTTTAACTAAAGAAAAACCATACGCAAAATCAAAGTTTGGAGTAGGCAGTTTTTTTACTTTACTAACTAATATTTCACAGACTTCGTGTTCTGTAAAAATGCTTTTTTTATCTTTTGCTTTGTAGTAAACAGCTCCTAAATTTTTAGGTGCATATAAAAGGTCTTTTTTTGTTATTCTCCATTCTCTTTCAAGGCATTCATATGTTGCTTCAAGTGTAGTTTGCAATTTACCATTAATATAGAGTTGGTGAGAGGATGATGTTATATCAAATACTCCATCAAAAGCAACATGTTTTCTGTGTTGAATAATATAATAGTCTTTATAAATTAAAGCAACGGTTAATGCTTTATGGAGTATGCCTTTCCTGTGAGCTTCCCATTTTTCAACCCTACCAATAACATTCCCTTTTTTATCAACCCTAGCTATAATTTGTTTTTGCTTATAATAACTATTCATGATGGTTTGCTTTTAACTATAAGATATATTATAATGCAAAAACCCATATAATCATAGTCCTAGCTTAATAAATATAAAATTATGAAAGATGTTGTTTTAGTGAAATTAGGAGGATCAATTATTACGAACAAAAAGATTCCTTATTTCGCAAGAAAATCAGTTATAGCGCGTCTTGCAAGAGAACTTAAATCTTCAAGGGAACCAATCATTCTGGTACATGGAAGTGGTAGTTTTGGTCATACATCAGCCGTAAAATTTGGTGGCAAAAAAGGATACAAAAATGTAAAAGGAATTGCCAAAGTGGCATTTGATGCAATAACAATTAATCAGATCGTAATGGAAATCTTAATAAAACAAGGATTACCGGTTGTCTCCTTGCGTCCTATGAGCATGATGCTTGCAAAATCAGGTAAAACTGAAGCTTTATTTCTTAAACCATTAGAAGAAGTACTTAAACAAGGACTAATACCTGTAGTTTTCGGAGATGTTATCTGGGACAAAAGCTGGAAAAGCACAATTTTTTCAGGCGAAACTGTTTTAAGTAAAATTGCAGTTTATCTCAAAAGTAACGGTTTTAAAATAAAAAGAATAATTCAAGTAGGCGAAACTAATGGGGTATATGACCAAAATAAGAAAACAGTCCCCTTAATTACCAAAAAAAACTGGCCAAATGTTAAGCAATTTATTTTTAAATTAACTACAAATGATGTTACAGGAGGAATGTTGCATAAAATTGAAGATTCCTTGGAAATGGCTTCTAAGGGAATAGAAAGCATTTTAATAAATGGGAAACTAAAAAGAGAATTATCAAAAGCTCTTTTAGATAAAAACGTAAAAGGAACGTTAATTAAATAATATGTTAGAAAGATCTTTAGACCAAAAAGATACCGGGATTGCAGAGGAAGTTCTTCAAGGTGCAGGTATTGGAGAGGCAATTATTGTTGTGCATTTTGACCCAGATGCAGGCGGAGAAAGGGATGTAAATCCTAAAGTAGCAGTTGTAATAGAGAAAAAATCCAAACCATCATCTAAAAGAACTGCAGGTCAAAGATCAATTCCAATAGAAACAAGAAAAGTCGGAGAAGGCCGTGTTGATAACATAAGAGGAGGACTTGCGGAAATGTTCGATGATGAAACTTTGGATCAAGTAAGAACAAATCTTTTTCTTGTAAGAAGTGGCTTAGGTTTTACTCTCTGTAGCGGAAATGTCGTCGGGTTATCTGCATTGGTTTATGATGGTTCTACGTCAACACCTTTTACCCCTATTAATGCAGCAGAGGTAGGTTTTGGTGGGTGGATACCTATTAATGAGTTATTACAGGTAGGGGATATAAGGGGAATTGCTAAGGAGTTTGTATTAGCAGCAAGAGATATGGGTTTAATACAATCGGCGTTAAGAGATTTTAGATCAGATGGTTTATCTGCTCCGCTTTTTCCTGAAGGATTTTCCATAAATAGATATTATCGACAACGAGAAAGAGCTGGAGTAGATGTAAGATTTACTTTATAAGTCTAACTTTGCCTTTGCTGTATTAGTTCTATAAGTTCTAGCATTTTTTCTTTGTATTTAATTTCAATAAGGGAATTTCCAATCATTTTTTTTGCCTCATTAAAATTTTGGTCAATAATTTTCTTTCCCGCATCTATAGCGCCGGATTCTAAAAACATATTTCTTATTTCATCTTCTTTTCCCATTATGTTTTTCCCAAAAACTTCACTTAAAAACTCTTTTTGATTTTTTGTTCCATTTTGTATTACGTAATTGGTAAAAAAGGTATGTTGGTGCTGGGCAATGTCTAAGAGTGGAGTTTTTTGCGTTTTATCTTGATTTCCAACAATATCTAAAAGATCATCCTGTATCTGAAAAGCCATTCCTAAGTATGTTCCCAAAGCTTCAAACAAATCATCTTGACCGTAATTTGGGTTTGCAAGTACAGCTCCAATTTGCATTGGTCTTACAAAACTATATCTTGATGTTTTAAGTCTGGTTTTTTCCTCTATTAAATCTAGACTTGGATTATCTCTTCCTACCAAATCCACATCAATTATTTGTCCCATAATTACCTCATCGATCATTTTATAAAAATATTGTTTTGTAATTTCAAGATTTTTAAGATTTTTATTTTCAAAAAACAGATCTGTAAGCCAGGAATAAATAACATCTCCAATAAGAATTGCTTGAGAATTTGCAATATGTTCTAAGTCACCAATTCTTTTTTCTTTTTTTAGTTTTTCAAATACAAACTCATGTATTGTTTTTTGCCCATGACGAGTTTTACCCTTATCCATAACGTCATCATGAATAAGGCAAAAATTATGGAAAAGTTCTAAGCTTACTAATATATTCATTATTTCTTTTTCATTATTTCCTCTGAAGGATTTGTAGGTTAGGTAGGTAATGTATGGCCTAATTCTTTTCCCTCCACCGGTAATTAAGTTTTTGGAGTACAAAACAAAATCTTTTATAAAGACATCTTTTGTGTTTTGTTGAAATTCTTCTGTTTTTTTATCAACAAAGCTATTTAGTATGGGGTCGAATATCTCTTTAAACTGTTTTAGATCATGCATGTTAAATCAAAGAGTGAGATTATTTACCTTGTCTTCTGCCCGTTTGATAGAAAAATTCAATTCCTTTAACTACGTCACCATTGTCCATGTCTGGAAAATACTTTTCGGGGATAAAATAAAGCACTGTATTTTTGCCATTAATCCATCCTAAATCTGATGTTCTTAATTCGGATGTTCTAATAATCAAATCTGCTGATGGAATTACTCCATTCCCGTCTCTTAAGGAATGCAACAGTTCTGAAGTTATTTCAACATTCTTGTCTAATTTTTTTGCTTTATTTAATATTCTGATCAGTTGGTCTTCTCCACCAAAATCAAGTGCAGCGCAAACTATTTGTCCTGTATTCTTACTTGTTTTTTTCTCAACGTCTATAATTTTATCTACCAATGTTTTTGGCAACCTATCTCTTCTTCCAAGATGAATAAATCTTGAGTTATTGTCCATTAGTTCGCCAACATATTTTGTTAACATAAGTTCGAAAAGACTCATAAGTCCTTTTATTTCCTTTTCATTTCTTTTCCAATTATCTGAAGAAAATCCCCAAATTCCTACTATTTTTACCGGAAGCGGTCTCATGCTTCTTAAAAGTTGAATTATTACATCAAGCCCTTTTTTATGTCCCCAAATAGTAGGTTTTCCTCTCTCTTTTGCATACCTTCTATTTCCATCGGGAATTATGAAGATAAACTGAGGAAAGTTTTCTTTTGGAACTTTATTAAGAGCGGGAAACTCGCTGTAAATATCCGTTTTTTTACGCCTGAGTGAAATCATAAGTAGAGTTGATTATAGCCAAAATGGCCCTAAATTGCAATTTAAATTGGATTGTCGGGGAGCCGGGAATTAAACCCGAACCCTACGCACCCCATGCGCAAATTCTATCGTTAAACTACTCCCCGAAATGTTTTTTACACCTTGCATTATAACAAAAAGTTGTTACAATGAGAACGAAATGGCACGTACTGCAAATCCAACCAAATCAATGCCAAATGGCCAAGCCCAAACCTCAGGAAAGCTTGAAGCAGTTAAGCTTGCGATGGAGCAAATTGAAAAACAATATGGTAGGGGATCTATCATGAGGTTTGGAGATATTGGGCAAAAACTCGATATTTCAGTTATCTCCACAGGCTGTCTTCCCTTAGATTTAGCACTAGGAGTAGGTGGAGTGCCAAGAGGCAGAATCATTGAAATTTACGGTCCAGAAGCAAGCGGCAAAACTACAGTTTGTCTTTCAATTATTGCCCAAGCTCAAAAACATGGAGGAATCGCAGCCTTTATAGACGCAGAACACGCTCTTGATCCCTTATGGGCTGCAAGAATTGGGATAAAACTTGATGATTTATTAATTTCCCAACCAGATACAGGAGAGCAAGCTTTGGAAATTGCGGAAAGCTTAATTAGAAGTGGCGGAGTTGACGTTTTAGTAATAGATTCAGTGGCAGCCTTGGTTCCACGAGCTGAGATTGAGGGTGAAATGGGAGATGCAGTAATGGGTCTTCAGGCAAGGCTTATGTCGCAGGCTTTAAGAAAATTAACCGCTGTTATCTCCAAATCCAAAACAGTAGTTATTTTTACAAATCAGCTAAGGCAAAAAATCGGAGTAATGTTTGGAAATCCCGAAACAACAACAGGAGGACTTGCTTTAAAATTTTATTCCTCGGTTAGAATTGATATTCGGAAAATAGAAAGCTTAAAAGACGGAGATAGGGTAATTGGATCAAGGCATAGAGCAAAAATAGTTAAAAATAAAGTATCGTCTCCTTTTAGAATTGCAGAGTTTGATGTATTTGGAGACACGGGAATTTCCAGGGAGGGCGGAATAATGGACGTTGGAGTTGATATGGAAATAATTAACAAATCAGGAGCATTCTTTAGATATGGTGAATTAATGCTTGGCCAGGGAAAACAAGCATCAATTTTATATTTGAAAGAAAAACCAGATGTTGCCAAAAAAATTGTTGAGCAGATAATGACTAAAAGTAAAACCGTGCCTACTCCCGTAGAAGTCGGAGTAGAAGAAGCAAAAGAAGAATAACCCTTTTTTAATGGAAACTATCGAAAATCTTCTCAATAAATCCTTTAAATTCCTTTCCTATAGACCAAGAAGTGAAAAAGAAGTAAGAGATTATTTGCTCAAGAAAAAAGCTGATGATTTAACTCTTGAGAAAATTATTAAAAGACTAAAAGAGCACAATTTCATTAATGATTCAAATTTTACCAAATGGTGGATTGAACAAAGAACAAAATTTAGGCCTAAGGCAGTAAGGATAATTAAGTTAGAGTTACTTAGAAAGGGAATTGCTAAAGATTTAATAGAAGAAATATTACAAGATAAAACAGTCGAGACAGAAACCGACCTAGATAAAGCCAGAAAACTTGCAATAAAAAGAATTGAAAGATATAAAAACGAAGAACCTCAAAAAAAATATGAAAAAATGGTCAGATTTTTAGCCTCTAAAGGGTTTGATTGGGACACAGTTAAAGAAGTTATTGACCAATTAATTCCCAAAAGGTATAATTAGCTCTAAGCAATAGAGCAAGGGCAAAGTTGTTATATGAAAAGTACAGAGTTTCCCTTTTCCATATTCCACTTAAAAAGAGCTTAAATAGCTCTTGCTTCTTTATTGTTTAAAAATTATGGCACAAGATAATCAGGATTTAATTCAATTAGAAAAAAAACTCCTTGAAAGACAGGAGAAATTGGATAATGAAAAAGAACAGTTAGAAAAAGAAAAAGAAAAGCTTCAGAAAACAAAAGACAATCTTGAAGAGCTTTTGGAAAAAGTTTCCTCTCTTACCGCTCAAGAAGCCAAAAGAGAGCTTCTTGAGCTTATTGAGCAAAAAGAAGTAGCAACTGTTGCAAAAATAATCAGGGAAAGAGAAGAAGAAGCTTTAAAAACCGCAGATAAAAAAGCTCAGGAAATTTTGGTTGAAAGTATGAGGCACGGGGTTTTAGACTATATAGCAGAATATACTGTTTCTGTTGTAAAGATTACGGATGAAGATGTAAAGGGAAGAATAATCGGAAAAGAAGGAAGAAATATTAGAGCTTTTGAGCAGGCAACCGGAGTAGACGTAGACTTAGACGAAGAGGGAATTATCAGGCTTTCATCTTTTGATCAGGTAAGAAGAGAAGTTGCAAGAAGAGCTTTAGAAAAATTAATTAAAGATACAAGAATTCAGCCTTTTAGAATTGAAGAGATAGTCTCTCAGACAAAGGCAGAAGTTGAGAAAATAATGTTTGAGGAAGGTGAGCGTTTAGCTCACGAAGCAGGGGTATATAACCTTTCAAAAGAAATATTATCAGTTTTGGGAAGATTTAAATTTAGAACCTCATATGGACAAAATCTTATCGTCCATACACTCGAAGATACAAAAATTGGAGTTCATATTGCAGCAGAAATTGGAGCTGATGTAAATATCGTAAAACTAGGGTGTCTTTTCCATGATATCGGAAAGGTAATTGAAGGAGAGGGAAGTCACGTAAATTTAGGAGTAGAGTTTTTGAAAAAACACAATATTCCAGAAGCTATTATAAACTGCGTTGCAGAGCATCATGAAGATAAACCATTTTCTTCAGTTGAGTCAGTAATTGTTCATATTGCCGATGCAATTTCTGGAGCAAGACCAGGAGCAAGATACGAAGACATAGGAGAGTATGCAAAAAGACTTACTCAAATGGAAGAAATTGCCAAAAAATTTGATGGAGTACAAGATGCCTATGCATTTGAAGCAGGAAGGGAACTTCGAGTAATTATTAACCCAGGAGCTTTAAGCGATGAAGAAACTACAGTTTTAGCAGCAAAAATAAGAGATGAAGTAAGTAAAGTCTTAGCAGTCCCGGGAGAAATAAAAGTTACAGCAATTAGAGAATTTAGGGCAGTTTCCTCAGAGTTTTCTTCGTAACTTTCTGTGTTATAATTTCTGCATGGTTATATTTATTAACGGTTCAATAAATGCAGGAAAAACTACCGTAGCAGATATTTTAGTTAAAAAGATTCCTAATACTGCCCACGTTGATATAGATATGCTGCGATTTTTTATAACATGGATGCCACTTGATGAATCAATTCCCATTAATTTAGAAAATGCCGCCCTAGTAATAAAAAACTTTGTAGAAAAAGGTTTAAATGTTGTGGTAACTTATCCTATTTCTCAAAAAAACTACGAGTTTTTAATGGAGAAACTTAAAGATTTAAAGGACAAAATTTATTTTTTTACTTTAAATCCTCAAATGCAAACTATTCTTAACAGGGGAGTAATGTCGGATGCAGAAAGAGAAAGAGTAAGGTATCATTACAAAATTGAAATTAATAAACCCACGTTTGGAGTTATAATTGATAGCACGGGTAAGACTCCTGAGCAAACTGCGCAAGAGATGCTAAAATTATTAAGAAAGTAATTTCCTCAGAATTTTCCTCGTAATTTAAACTTCTGTTATAATCTTGGTATGGATTTGACGAAAGTAATTATAAAAACAGACAGATTAAAACTTGTTCCAACTTCTTTGGTATACGCTTCTGAAATGTTTAAAGAGTTTACGGAGGAGATAACTACTTTTATGTATCCAAAAGCTGCAAAGGAAATTAGGGAAACAGAAGATTTTGTCAGTTCCTCAATTCAAAAAATGAAAAACGGAGAAGAGCTACAAGTTGTAATTTTAAATAAAATAACAGGAGAATTTTTAGGTCATGGAGGAATAAGCAAGTTAAAATCTGAAACACCGGAGTTAGGTATCTGGATTAAAAAGAGAGCTCACGGAAATAAGTATGGGAGAGAGGCAGTAAAAGGATTAAAGAAATGGATAGATGATAATATCAATTATAAGTACGTAATATACCCAGTTGATAAAAGAAATACATCGAGTAGGAAAATAGCAGAATCTTTGGGTGGAGTTGTAGAAGATGAATATAAAAAAGAAAGTATGTCAGGTAATATACTTGATGAAGTTGAATATAGAGTTTATCCTAAATCTCTCAAATTTTCCTCGTAAATACTTGTGTTATAATTTCTGCATGAGTAATCGTATCTGGGATCCGGAAGATAAATATAAAGCCGCAGTTATAAAAGAATATAGTCATTGGGTTGTTGAGGTTAGCTTTAGACAGCATACTTTTGGCTGTTTTATTATTTTTGCAAAAAGAGATATAGAGAAAATTTCTGAGTTAAAAAGCGAAGAGCTTATTGAGTTAAAAGATGTAATGTCAGAAATTGAAAATGTATTAAAGACTATACCAGAGTTTAATCCCGACAGATTTAACTATCTACAAATGGGAAATGCATTGCATCATTTGCATTTTCACTTAATTCCAAGATATGAAACGCAGAGAAATTTTGATGGTAAGGAATGGAATGATGAAGCATTTGGACATCCTCCTGTTTGGAGTAAAACAGAAGTATCTAGAGACTTAGTTATAAAAATAAAAGAGACTATCCAAAAATATTTAAAATAATATTTTCTTCAATTTTCCTCTTGACAAACATCTTAATTACATTGTATTGTAAACCTAAATCAAAAAGGCAGGGAGGTGAAATAATTTGACAAAAAAAGACTTAGTAGAGTTAGTAGCAAAGAAAGGAAACTTTACCAATAAAGCAGCTAGAGATTCTGTTTCTGCATTCTTAAACGGTATTAGAGATTCGTTAAAAAGAGGAGAGAAAGTCGTAATTACCGGATTCGGAACTTTTTCTATTAGAAAAAGAGCAGCTAGGCCAGGTAGAAATCCAAAGACTGGAGAAAAAATTACTATAGAGGCAAGAAAAGCTCCTGGATTTACTCCTGGAAAAACACTTAAAAAGGCAGTAAGATAAAGTCCTAATTTTTAAATTAAACTTTGCTATAATTGTTTTATATGAATTTAAGACCGAGGTTAATTTTTTTCACTGTTGTCGGTTTAATAATTTTGATTTTTCTCTATATTCAAAGGGATATCCTAACACCTTTTATATTAGCAGCAATATTTGCATATATTTTTAATCCTCTTATAAATCTATTTTCTAAGACTCTTAAACTTCCAAGGAGTTTGTCAATAATTTTAGTTTACTTAATATTAATATTTAGCGTAGTTTACATTGGAAACTTACTTACAAGGGAATTAATACGGGAGTCTGAAAATATAAGAGGGATAATTCTTGATTACATAGCTTATTTAAAGTTAAATATAGAATCACTTCCTCCTATAATACAGCCGTACATCTCATCTTATACAGAATTGCCTAAGGTGCAAATTGGCGCCTTAGGGTTATCTGCTTTTCCTGTTTTTACCCTTGCTCTTTCAGGTATTTTAAATTTTTTTGTTTTTATTTTTGCTACATTTTTCTTTTTAAAAGATAATGAAAAAATAACAAGTAAATTTCTGCTTTTAGTTCCTGGTAAAGAAAGAGTTGAAATAAGCACTCTTATTAGAAAAATCAATACTGTGTTATCGAAATACCTAAGAGGTCAGATAATTCTAATTATTTCTTTGGCAATAATGCTGTATGTAGGATTTAGTTTCCTTGGTATTAAAAATGCTCTTACTATTTCTATTTTATCTGCACTTGCCGGAATAGTCCCGATAATTGGCGCAATCGCAACAATAATAATTGGAACTTTTGTTATTGTATTATCCGGAGGAATTCATGCATTTAATCTTGGGGTATTGGAAACAATATTGATAGTTATTGGAATTTATTACGGCGCACAATTAATTCAGGATTATATTTTAGCTCCTTTTATTCTCGGTAAGGCTGTCAGGCTCCATCCTCTTGTTATACTTTTTGCAGCTTTAGCAGGTGGAAACATAGCCGGGATATTAGGTCTTATTTTGGCTATTCCAGTTGCTGCAACTACAAAAATTTTATTAGAGTTTATAATGGATAAGATTAATCACAGGGATTATTTACTAAACAAAGAAGAATAAAAGTTCTTTGGAAGATAGTAAGCCAGATTCTGTTTCTAAGTTGCAATCTGTCTCAAATGTGATATTTATTCACTTTTGGTTCCTTTTGGGAACTGCCCTCAAACTTCGATGCTAGGTAAAGCACTTTTAACGCATCTTTCGGAGGTTACAGCAGGTAGGATTGCCCGTTTCACTCCCACTCGTCTCTGTTGCTCTCAGATTATGTTAATTCATAATCTGTTCTAAAACCATATGTGGGTGAGGTTTTAGACACTAGCTATTTCTAGTCGGAACTTACGTCCCAATCCTGGCTTTACGTCTGTCTGGACTTTCCTGTCCCTAAAATTAGGAACTAGCAACTCATCTTCCAAAGAACGCATGTATTATATCAAAAAATGGCTTTTAAATCGAATTTAGAAGTGTTGAGCAAAGCATTTTATATTCACAATTTTTACAAAATATTGATTTTGAACATACGAAACTACTTTGAGAGATTTCTTTAACTTTTTCTAAAATATATTGTTTAGTTTTATCTAGTTGTAATTGATTTCTTTGAGTGGAAAGTTTTGTATTTGTTTCTATGTAATGCAAAGATAGGATTAGATTTTGAGGATCAATATTAAAAGGTTTTTCTAAAATTTCTTTTGCAGCCAGAGCATAAAAACTTAACTGTTTATTGTCAATTAAATCCTTTTGAGTTAACATATTTTGTCCGGTTTTATAATCAATTATCTCTAATTTTCCACTCTTTAGTTTATCAATTCTATCTATTCTTCCCGTAACTCTTAGATTATCAATATTGAATTGAAACGGTTTTTCTAAAGCAATCGGTAAGTTGTCTTTATTAAAATTATCTCTTAAGTATTTAAAGATATTTTTTTTGGCTTTTATTAAAGCTTTTCTCTCATGTTCTTTGCTTGAATATCCTTCGTTTATCCAGTCCAATTTAAAAAGCTTTATTGAATCTTTGATATTCATTTTTTCTCCATTGATCCAGCTTTGATAGAAATCTCTCAAAACGAGATGAATACTTGTTCCAAAACTTTGTGCCGCAGTAGGAATTGTTGGAATTTTTAAGATAAATTTAAGTTTATAATGAAGGGGACATATTTCAAATGCTTGAATATGAGAATATGAAATATAATCTATTG
The DNA here is from genome assembly GCA_964460145.1 of uncultured Gammaproteobacteria bacterium. GTDB lineage: Bacteria > Patescibacteriota > Microgenomatia > Levybacterales > UBA12049 > JACQHJ01. The sequence continues at coordinate 39,946 of CAYWPH010000001.1, forward strand.
GAATATTTTTAGAGCTAGCTTTTTCTTCAACCACCTCTTTTTGTGACCATTCGATTAAAGATAATTGAGTTTCTTTATTTTTAATCTCTTTATTTAATATTTTTTCAACTTCTTTTTGGCCTAAAGCTTCATATATAAAAGGGGAAAGTTTTCTATCCCTTTTTTCCTCACTATAATAGTTTGCTGCAGAAAAAAATAACATATCTCTTGTCCTGGTCATTCCTACATAAAAAAGTCTTCTCTCTTCTTGTAAATGATAATCTCCAGTTGGCAGTATTTCTTTAATAAGTTTTTCTGGAATTGGTATTTTTTCTCTTCTTTCTCTGGTAGGAAATCTTTGAGAAACAAGGTTAACCAAAAATACAACAGGAAACTCAAGTCCTTTGCTTGAATGAACTGTTAAAATGTTTACTGCGTTATTTTCTGACCAGTCAGTGTCAGAAGCCAAAGGACTTTCTCCCATTTGCATTGATAAATCTATCCAGTCAACTACTTCATAAACACTTGCAGTTTTATGCTGCGTCTCATAGGTTTTTAGTTTATCAAAAAGCTTTGCAATATTTTTTGCTATTAATTCTTCTTTTAAAGTTTTATATTCCAAAATGCTTTTAATTAAGCCTGAGTCTTCCAGAAAATAATATAAAATTTGTCCTGCTGTTTGTTTTGGTATAAGTTTTAGGTGCTTTTTTATCATTTTAGTCAGTGTTTTAAATTTTTCTTTTGATTTTTTCTTAACAACTAATTCATCTATGTGTTCTAGGGTTTGAAAAAGAGAATAATTTTTTCTTTTCATAAAATTTAAAAGCACTGCTAAATCCACGGCATCAAAATCAAAAACTGACATATTTAAAACCCTGTATAAAGAACTTGTATCTTCAAAGCTATACAACACTTTAAGATAGGAGATTAAATCTTTTATTTCTTCCTGATGAAAAAGTCTTCCGGGACCTAGAAATTGATAAGGAATCTTTGCTCGTTGTAAACTTCTGGTAAAACTATCTGCATGACCATTTGCTCTTACCAGGATTGCAAAATCTTTGTAATCATATTTTTTACCATCGTCATAAATTTGTTTAATTTTACTTACAACAGTTTCTGCTTCATCTTCAACTCTTTGTTTATAAATCAATTCTGTTTTTGCTCCTTCAATATTTCTTACAGAAATTAGCCTTTTATTTATTTTTTGTTTTATCTCGAGTCGGTCTGGATTATTGTTTTGAATAAGATTATATGATTTATCCAATATTTCCTTTGTAGATCTATAGTTGTTAACAAGAGAAATTATTTTTGCTTTGGGAAATCTTTTTTTGAATTGGAGTATGTTGGAAATTGAACTTCCTCTAAATCTATAAATTGATTGGTCATCATCTCCAACAACATTAATATTTTGTCTTTTACCAGCTAACAATATTACAAGTTGGTTTTGAGCAAAATTGGTATCTTGGAATTCATCTACTAAAATATATTTAAACATTTCCTGATATTGTTTTAGAATATTTTTTCTAGTTCTAAAAAGTTTTAGAGTGTTAGAAATTAAATCTGAAAAATCCATTACACTTTCTTTTGCTTTTAGATCTTCGTAGGTTTTAAAGGCATGGGAGAGCTCAATATATTTTTTATATTCATCCTTGTCTTTTTTAATTTCTTTATTTGTTTTTACAAATTCAATATAATCATTTGGCAAAATATCTTCATCTTTTAGTCTTGAGAAGTGTTGCAATATTGCCTCTAAAAATTTATTTGGATTACCAAGGGGACGGAAATAATTAAGTTTTAGTTTGAAAAGGTTTTCTTTTAAAAACAGAACACTTTCTGCTTCTGTCATTAATTTATACGATGGGTTAAGTCCGATGTGAATACTTTCAGATCTTAAAACTCGATCGCAAAAAGAATGGAAGGTTGATATCCACATTTGAGTATATCCATATGGCATTGCCTGATCAACTCTCTCTTCCATTTCAAATGCGGCTTTTTCCGTAAAGGTTAATGCAAGAATTTGGGAAGGGTTAATATTTTTCTTTAAAACAAGATGTTTTATTCTCTCAGTTATTACAGTAGTTTTGCCGGTACCTGCTCCTGCAATAATTAGTAATGGACCATCACCAAACAAAATAGCACTTAGCTGATTTTTATCCAAATTAATACCAGCCTTCATTGAGGTATTGTATCACAAGAAAAATATTAGACTATTCTACAGTAACTGATCCAACCTGGCTTACGTTGAAATGGTTATGATATTTATATGTTCCTGCTTTTTCAAATACAACAGATACAACTTGTCCGTTTTCAAAAGACCCAAGATTTAAAAATGGCCAGAGCAAATGAGTTGGGTGTACAGCTGAGTTTACTGTTACTTTTGTACCGCTTTCATTTGTCCAGGTAACTTTATCTCCTGCTTTTATGGTAATTTCTTTTGGCTCAAAACCATTAGCTGTAACTGTAACATCTGTCGAGTTTGATTGTTCTTCCACAGCTTGCGCAGCGGTTGGATTTGGGTTGGTAACAGCAGACGTATTATTTTGAGTTGTATTTTTTGTGCTTAAGACAACTATTGCAGCAACAACTAGTACTACAACTACTCCAACAATTCCAATTAATTTAGTATTCATAAATTTTCACCTCCTTGTCTTTTAACTATTTTCTGTAATTTCTTTTTTATTATATTCTAACTTTCTTGTCAATCTCATTTTATTTCCCATACTGGTAAAACCGCTTGATACATTAGAAAATTGTGCATAAGAATTATTGATGTGTTTTCCTAAAGTTGATAAATTTTCTTCTACTTTTTCGTAATCATTTAAAACATTTCTTAAAAGAGCAAAAAGCTCTTTAGACTTGCTTTCAATTCTTTTACCCTCAAAAGATAAAAGTATTGTTTGCAAATGCGCATAAAGAGTAGATGGAGAGACCATATAAACTCTTTGTTTTCTTGCATAGTCTAAAACTTGAGGTAAATTAACAACCTCGTAATATACCGATTCGCTTGGAATATACATTAAAGCAAAATCCATTGTTCCCTCAGCGGGTGCGATATATTTTTGAGAAATTGCGTCAATATGCCTTTTTAAATCTCTAATAAATTCTTTTTGAAATATTTCTTTTTCTAATGCGTCTTTTGCTTTAGACATTTTTTGAAAATTCTCCATTGGAAATTTTGAGTCAATGGATAAAATACCTGCATCAGTTTTTATGGCAGCGTCAACTTTTTCTCCAGATTTAAACGTGTATTGTAAAAAAAAGCTTTCCTTAGGAAACATCTGAGAAATAAGATCTTTTAATACTTGCTCTCCAATATTTCCACGTAGTTTTGGACTTTTTAAGAAATCTTGAAGTTCTCTCATGTTTCTTCCTATTTCACTCATTTCCCCAACCTCTCTTTCTACATCTTTTATTACCATTGCAGTTTTTTCTAATCTATCGTTTAGCTGCTTGGAATTTTCTTGTAAGGTTTTTACCATATTATTTGAAGAGGAGTTGATTGATAGTTGCATTGTTCTAAGCCACTCTAGTAAAGCTTCATCCGTTTTATTTTTTCCTGCACTTTCAAGCTTTTTATTTATAAAGAATATGAGGACACCAAAACCGATGGTAATAAAAAGAAGAATTATGAGCAGGTCTTGTTGCATATTATATATTTTACCATTTGTGAGCAAGCTTTAGTTAAAGTAAAGTTCTGGATTTGCTTCTACTTTTTCCCAAGGGAGCTTTTGATAATTAAAAAATCCAGCTGTTGCAATCATTGCTGCGTTATCTGTACAAAGAGATTTTTGTGGAACAAAAACTCTAACGTCTGGTATCTGAAATTTTGTAGCCGACGTAATGCTGTCTTTAAGCGTTTTATTTGCAGCAACGCCTCCTCCCAAAAGAATTGATTTTGCACTATATTTTTTTGCTGCATTTATTGTTTTTGTAAGTAAAGTGTCAATTATTGCTTTTTGAGTAGAGGCGCAAATATTTGCGATATCCTGATCGTTTAATTTTGACATACTGCTTACTTGTCTTAAAACTGCTGTTTTTAAACCGCTAAAGCTAAAATCAAGATCATTAGAAGAAATTAAAGGACGAGGAAAATTATATTTTTTACTATCCCCTTTTGTTGCAAGATTTTCAATAATTGGTCCTGCAGGATAAGGAAGATCTAAAAGTCTTCCGATTTTGTCCAGTGCCTCTCCAGCTGCGTCGTCTCTTGTTCCACCCAGCCATTCAATTTTGCCATGTTGTTTTATTAAGACTAAATCAGTGTGTCCGCCAGAAACAACAAGAGCAATAGCGGGAAATTCTATTTCCTTTTCTTTAATCTGGCTTTCATTAATAAAATTTGCATATATATGTCCGAATAAATGATTAACAGCAATTATGGGTTTATTTAGTATAAATGCAAATACTTTTGCCGTTTCAACACCGACAAGAAGCGATCCAATAAGTCCTGGGCCAACTGTTACTGCAATTGAATCTATCTCTGAGAGTTTAACATCGGTTTTACTTAGCGACTTTTCAATTACTGGGATAATATATTTAATTTGTTCTCTGGCAGCAATTTCCGGAATTACTCCGCCGGTTTTTGTATGTAAAGATAGAGAAGTCGCAACAATATTAGAAAGTATTGTTACATTTGTATCATTTTTATTTGCTTTAATAACTGCAGCAGAGGTTTCATCGCAACTTGTTTCAATTCCTAAAATAGTCATTTTAATAATTTATTTTAACACTATCGCCTTTTTTAAAGTTATATTTATCGCTTAGCCCAGCGTTGATTTCAAAAACCATATCAGAGGGAACATTTGGTTTATATGTTTTTAGATTTTCATTTTCATTTTTAGGATAATTAACGTTTTTAAAAATTGTTGTAATTTTATTATCTCTAATAAAAATAATGTCTATAGGAAATTTCATACTTTTCATCCAAAAAGTATGGTAATCTTTATTTTCAAAAATAAATAACATTCCAAAATCCTTTGCAATTGTTTTATATCTTGCAAGACCTAATTCTTTTTGCTTGTTAGATCTAGCAACTTCTACATTGAAAGATTTCCCTTTGATAGAAACATAAGGTTTTTGGGTATTTAAAAAAACTGTAAAAATTACTGAAGACAAAAATATGGCAATAAATAGAATGAAGGTTAAGCGTAAAATTCTCATATTAAAAATCTAGAGAAATTAGTTTTGCCAGTCTTGTTGTTGATTTATCCTCAAGTCTTTCCATAACACTTATTACCTTTGCATTTATATTTTTTGCTTGTCTTTTTTTATGAAATATTGCATTATCATTTTTAGTAACAGCAATAATATCTGGATGTATTTCTTCTACTAGATCATCATATTCCTTACTTATTTTTATTCCATTAAGAAGCACTATAAAGTCCACAAATTTTAGCGCTGATAGTATTTGAGCTCTATCATCTTGTGAGTTGATAGGTTTTTTATCTCCTTTTAATTTTTTAACTGATTCATCGCTTTCTAAAAGTATGAAGAGATAATCTCCTTTTTGCCTTGCCTTTTCTAAAAACCTTATGTGGCCAATATGTAAAACATCAAAACAGCCTCCAGCTAAAACTATCACTTTTTTTTCTGAGTTTATCTTTTGCGCTGCATCTATTGCTTGTTGAATATCTAAAACCTTACCCATTTTATTTTTATTGTTTAGTGCCTCTTAAAAATACTGCCTGCCAGGATCTGTAGTTAGAAGTAAATTTATCTGAAATTATTGTTTTTCCATTTTTTGTAACAGTTCTTGTAAAGTATACATTTGCACCCCATGCCTCAAAATCAGTTTGTTGTACTTGACCAATAGGTAAGTTTGGATCGTCTTGATAAAGAGGTGCTGGTGGGGCAGACTGATTTAATATTACCGGTTTAGATATATTAGTCACTCTTCCATCATTGGTGCCGTAGAAATAAAATTTCAAGGAGTAATTATTAAGATCAATTTCTCTTTGTACTAATATATAGTTTCCCGTATCGTTTTTAAACTTTAAATCAACACTTGGAACAAATATGGTTGCGTCAAGGCCAGGCGGAGAATCTTGTTCATAATACCCTACTCTGTATGCATGGGCGTTTCTTTCTACAATGGGAAGTCCTGCGTCTAAGATGGCTCTGAAAAAAGTCGTGGATACTTGACATACTCCTCCTCCATCACCAAGTACTGTTCGCCCATTCTGAATGATATATGCCTGCTTATATCCTGTAAAAGCCGATATGTCGCCTAGTGCTTTATTAAAAGAAAATACTTCACCTGGAGCGATTAAAATTCCATTAATTCTTGAGGCTGCAAGGTTTATATTAAAAACTCTCCCTGGTATTGAGTGATAAAAAGTAGATTCCCCTTTTCCTATTAATTCTTTTATTCCAAGATTATTTGCTTTTTCTGTAGTAATATTAGGCTCAATGATAACTATGGGAATTGGGATAATTATTTCCTGAGCTTTATTAGATGTTATTATGGTTAAGGTTTTCTCTTCTAATATCTGATTTATTTTGTCCATGCCTACTGTTTGTCCGTTTTCTGAGGGCCTGAAGGTTGTTACTCTTCCATTTTCAAATTTAAACTGCGCATCAACAGGATCCTTATCTATTTTTTTCTTTATTGGTTCTAGATTTTGGCTTAAAATATTTCTTGAAAAAGTATAGGCTGGAGAAAGACGTATTCCCCCAAAATACGCCTGTATAATAAGGCTAACATTAGAAAAAAGATTGGTGGATTTTCCTAAAGAGAATACTTGAGTTGCCAAAAGTTCTGATTCATATCCAAAATTAATCTGTTTTGCAGAAACCGTTGCTACACCATATTCGCTGACAAATACGAATGAAGTTGTACCTATATTATTATTTTTAGCATCAAAATAAGCTTTGACGTAGTCTTGTGTCTTTCCTCCAAAGTCTTTATTTCCTATATAAATACCTGGGTAAACTTTATTGTCATATATTTTTTGATATGCAAATAAAAGAACGCTTGTTAAAAAAAACAAAGAAAGAAACGCTCCTGTAGAAAACCAAAATAAATTTGTGGCTATTTTGCTTAGGCGCTTTAAGTATTTGAAACGAAACTTAGTTTTAATCTTTGGATAGGATATGTTCATTGAGTAGCTTTATATATTGTATTATACTATAAAAAGTGTATGGAAAACGATCAAACGGTATTTCAAAACCCTCAAACACAAAGCTCGCCAGCGCCCAATCCTTTTGCTGGGCAAACAGCTAATCAACAGCCACAATCTTCTCCTTCGCCTCTTATTATGCCATCTCCTCAGCCACAGCCTTCTCTTTCTCCAAAAGAGGTATTAGAGGGTGGTAATGGGAAAAAAAGGTTGCCAATTAAAAATATCCTAAGAATTCTGATAGGCTTGGCTGTTATAGTTTTGGTAGGAGCATTTATTTTCTTTGTAGCCACAACTCTATTTGGCAACAAAAAATCAGACAGTGGTAATGCACAGCTTACATTCTGGGGTCTTTGGGAAGATAGCAAAACAATGCAGGTTATCATTGATGATTTTCAAAGACAAAATTCCAATATTAAAGTCAATTACACAAAACAGGATATAAAACAGTATAGGGAAACTTTAACTACTAGAATTGAGAATGGAAAAGGACCAGATATTTTTCTGTTTCATAATAGCTGGTACCCTATGTTTTCCAAAGTTTTACTTCCTTTCCCAAGCGACACCATTTCTACCGATGAGTTTTTGAAGTCTTTTTATCCAGTTACGCAAAAAGATTTAGTAAAAAATGGAGCTATATACGGCATACCCATGAATATAGACACACTGGCTATGTATGTAAACAAAGATATTTTTAGCTCAGCTGGTCTTTCCTATCCAAAAACTTGGAATGATTTTATAGATAGTTCAAGAACACTAACTGTAAAAGATGAAGAGGGTAAGATAAAAACGGCAGGAGCAGCAATGGGAACATATGACAATGTTAATCATGCTCCTGATATTTTATCTTTGCTTTTTTTGCAAAATGGAGTAGATTTTGAAAATATAGAGGGTTCCAGGGATAGATTTTTAGGTGCATTTAATTTTTATACTTCATTTGCAACCGATGCAAATAATGTTTGGGATAATACATTAGATCCCTCGCTTCTTGCATTCTCAAAGGGAAATCTGGCGATGTATTTTGGATATTCCTGGGACTTTTTTACAATTAAAACACTTAACCCAAGCCTTAACTTTGAAATAACAACAGTTCCTCAGCTTCCCAATCAATCCATTAATATGGCAAGTTATTGGGCAGCTGGAGTTTCGGCAAAAAGCACACATCAAAAAGAGGCGTTGAAATTCGTAAGTTTTTTGGGAAAAAAAGAAGTGGAAGAAAAAATGTATACTGAGCAATCTAAGCAAAGAGTATTCGGAGAACCATATGCAAGAGTTGATCTTGCCGATAACCTAAAAGATAATCCCTTAGTTTATCCAATTTTGCTTCAAGCAAAAACTGCAGAGCCTAGTGCTTTCGTTGACTCTACAAATGACAATGGATTAAATCAGGAGTTAAACACATATCTTGGAAACGCTGTAAATTCAATATATAACGGAGGCTCAGTAGACAGTGCATTTGATACTTTAAGTCAAGGAGTGTCACAGGTTTTAGGAAAATATGGACAGCAAAAGTAAAAAGTTAATCTTAAATACGCTGTCTTACTTTGATTTATTCAATTACCCCCTAACCAGGGATGAAGCTTGGCAGTTTTCCGAAATAAAACAAAGCAAAGAAAGTTTTTATAAAGATTTACAAAAGCTAAATATTTCTTCTTATAAATCTTTTTATTTTCTTGAAAAAAGAAAATCTATAGTTAAAAAAAGACTAGAAAAAGAAAAAATAAGCAGTCAAAAATTAAAAAAAGCTATAAAAATTATTAATAAATTAAGTCTTATTCCAACAGTTAATTTTATTGGTATTAGCGGAAGTTTAGCAATGAAAAACAGCAACTTGGAAGATGATATTGATATTTTTGTCATTTGCCAAAGCAATCTCGTTTGGTTTACAAGACTTATTTTGGCAGTTTATCTAAGTTTTTTAGGGGTATATAGGAAAAAACATGAAAAAAATCCAAAAGACAAGATTTGCTTAAACTTAATTATTGGAAATAAAAATACAGCGTTTTTTAAAAATAGACAAAACTTATACATTGCCCACGAAATAGTTCAGCTTATGCCAATTTTTCAACAAGAAAATTCTTACTTTGATTTTATTAACAAAAACAACTGGATATTAAGTTTTTTACCTAACTACGATGCTCGTATTCAAAGCTATAAAATACCTTTTTATAAAAGTAAAAAATTAATAGATAGTATTTTAATAAATATTTTGTATATCTTAAGAGTTGAAAAAATTGCAAAATTTATTCAATGGAATTACATGAAAAAAGACGTAACACTTGAAACAATTGAAGATAATTTTTTAGCATTTCATCCTGTAAATTTTGAAAAAAAGGTGAGCAAGTTTTTTTAGATTAAAAACCATAAACGTCCTCTAATTATATACTAGAGGGCATTGACAAAATTTTTCATATTGGTTAATATGCATTGTACAAATAACTGAATTTATTTATTCCCTCGAAGTATTTTTGAGGGATTTTATTTTAAGAAAATATGGATAGTAAAACAATATACTTAACAAAAGAAGGATTAGAGCAGCTCAGGAAAGAGCATGATGAGTTAAATACTTCTAAAAGACCGCTCGTTTTAGAAAGAGTATCTCAGGCAAGAAGCATGGGTGATCTTTCAGAAAATGCAGAATATGTCGCTGCAAGAGAAGAACTTTCCTTTATTGACGGAAGATTAGGTGAGCTTGAAGAACTTATTAATCAAGCTGTATTAATTGAAGAAAACCATCACAAGGGCGGAAATAACGTCGTGAAGCTTGGGTCTAAGGTTTTTGTAAATATAAAAGGAAAAAAAGAAGAGTTTACTGTTGTTGGGGAGTGGGAAGCAGATCCTAAAGAGAAAAAAATTTCGCATGAGTCCCCTCTTGGAAAAGCACTTTTAGGTAAAAAGGTAGGAGAAAAAGTAGAAGTTGAAGCTCCAGCAGGAACTGTTAGCTATACAATAGTTTCTGTTAATTAACTCTCTATTAATAAAACTTCAAAAACTGGTACAATTTGTAAGCTATGGCAAGAGTAAAAATAAGTGAATACAAAGCTAAACAACTTGTCTATAAACATTTAGGCTTTTCCTCTAATCTTATTTCTTTAAATCTAGATAATCCTTCTGCATTAGATAATCTAGATCCTAAAAAAAGCTATGCTATTAAGGTTGATCAGGGAGTTAAAGGAAGACTTAAAAAAGGATTAGTTGCTTTGGATAAATCATCTCAAGAGGTAAAAACTATAATTGATTCTTATAAAAAACTTGGGTTTAATTCTTTTTTAATTGAAGAGTTTGTTCCTCATGCAGGCTCTCAGGAAAAATACATATCAATAGAGAGAGTTAAAGATGGAAAATTGATTTTATATTCCAATAAGGGTGGAATTGATATTGAAAAAAATATTGAAAACGTAAAGAAAGTGATTATTAAAGACGATAACAATCTTAAAGAGATTGCAAATTATTTAGAAGTAAGTACAGAGTTTTTGGAAAAAATAATTAATCTTTATGACGAGCTTTATTTCTCCTTTTTAGAAATTAATCCATTGGTAATTAAAGATAAAAACATATACCTTCTTGATCTTGCAGTAGAAGTTGATAGCACAGCAGAGTTTTTTGTAAATGGGCTTTGGGAAGCTGGGGATTTTGTTTCAGTAAATGCAAAAACAAAAGAAGAAGAGGAAATAATAAATCTATCAGCTAAAAGCCAAGCTGCATTTAAGCTTGATGTTCTAAATCCAAATGGGAGTATCTTCATGCTTTTATCTGGTGGAGGAGCAAGTATTGTTTTAGCAGATGAGGTGCAAACCCAAGGGTTTAGTAAGGATCTTGCAAACTATGGTGAATATAGCGGAAATCCCAGTCAAGAGGAAACATATATTTATACAAAAAATTTATTAAGCCTACTTTTAAAATCTAAAGCAAATAAAAAAGTTTTAATAATAGGCGGAGGCGTTGCTAACTTTACGGATATAAGAATTACTTTTAAAGGAATTGTAAAAGCTCTGGAGGAAGTTAAAGATGATCTTAAAAAACAAGAAATTAAAGTTTTTGTAAGAAGAGGAGGTCCTTATCAAAGGGCAGGATTAAAAGATATGGAAACCTTTTTAGAAAAAGAAGATTTTTTGGGAAAAGTATCCGGACCAGAGATGGTTTTAACTGACATTGTTTTATATGCATTAAATTATTTAAAAAAATGATAGACATAGAAAAAATAAGAAAAAATGAGGGCAAAATAATTACGGTAGGAAGTTATCCTGCAATAATTCAATCTATTTTAGATTTTGACTATCTAGGCGGTAAAAAAACATCAACAGTTTCTGCAATTATTGCAACAGGAAGAAAATTTGAGAGATATTTTTGGGGCAAAAAGGAAATTCTTATCCCAGTATATTCTTCTGTTGACGTTATTCCAGATTCCAAAAAGAAAAATTTAACATTTTTTCTTAATTTAACCTCAGCAAGAAGAATCTTATCTTCTACAAAAAATTTACTCGAAAGCATACCTTCGCTTTTAGGAGGCGTAATTTTTGCAGAAAATGTGCCGGAAAAACACGCAATAGAGTTATATAACCTTTCTCAAAAAACAAATAAGTTCATAATTGGTCCCGCAAGTGTAGGCATGGTTATTCCAAATGTTTTTAAACTGGGTGCAATAGGTGGAATAGATGCAAATCAGTTAGTAGATTCATCACTTTTTACCCCTGGAAACATTGCTGTATTTTCTGCATCAGGTGGTATGACAGGAGAGCTAATTAGAATAGTTGCTCAAAATAATAAAAATATTTCATTCTCTTTGTCTTTTGGCGGAGATAGATTTCCCATTACCTCACCAAAAGATGCATTTATTGCTGCTCAAAATGATCCAGAGACAAAAGTGATTTGTTACTTTGGAGAACTTGGTGGAATTGATGAATATGAGTTAGCAGATCTTATTAAAACAAAAAAAGTAACTAAATCTGTCTTTTGTTTTATAGCAGGAAGTATTTCTGAAATTTTTGAAACTCCTCCACAATTTGGTCATGCAAAGGCAATGGCAAAAAACAGAAATGAAAGTGCCAAAGAAAAAAAAGAAGCACTTAAAGATGTGGGAGCAATTGTTGCCGATACTTTTTCAGAGTTTGTTGAGCTTATAAGAGATCTTGACTATGAAGATGTGAAAAGTAAACAAAATTATAGTAAAATACAAGTAGATATGGAAAATAGAAAACAAGCACTGATTGCAACAACTATATCAAGCGATGAAAATGGCCAGGTAAAAATACTCGGAGAAGATTTATTAAGTTTTGCAAAAAATAATTCCTTTGCCTTTATTGTGGGATCTTTATTTTTAGGCAAAAAATTAAAATCTAGAGAACTAAGTGAATTCATAGATTTTACTCTTAGATTATTGGTTGATCACGGACCTTATGTATCTGGTGCCGTAAATACAATTATTGCGTCCCGTGCCGGAAAAGATTTAGTTTCATCTCTTTCCAGCGGACTTCTTACCATAGGGCCAAGATTTGGAGGGGCTATTAATCAGGCAGCTCAAAATTGGCTTATAGGTGTATCTGAAAATAAAAATCCTGTTGAGTTTGTAGAAGAGTTTGCTAAACAAAAAATTTATATTTCAGGCATTGGACATAAGAAATATAGTTTGGATATGCCAGATCCAAGAGTTGTGGAAATACTTAAATTCTCTGAAAAACTTTCAGAAAAAAAATTTACATCTTTTGCAAAAAAAGTAGAAAAAATTACCACAGGAAAGAAAGCAAATTTAATTTTAAATATTGATGGCGCTATTGCTGCAGTTTTGTTAGATATATTATCTGAAAAAGAGGGTTATTCAAAAAGTCAGTTACAAGAATTAATAGATACAGAATTTTTTAATGCTTTATTTGTGCTATCTCGTTCTGTTGGATTTATTGCGCACTTTTTAGACCAGAAAAGATTAGATGAAGGACTTTTCAGGCTTGATGAAGATATGGTAGCTTCGGTTGAAAAATAATTCCCCAAAAATTAATATTTGATATCTCTTAAAAACAGGAGTAAAATTATCTACGCAATTGAGGATATTAATTAATGAAACATTGCGATTGTATACTTTGCCAATTTAATAATCCGAAACCCACGGCAACAGCGGTAATCATAAAAGATCAAAAACTTCTAGTTGGAAAAAGAAATCTAAAGGGAGAGCCATTTTTTGGAGAGTATGATTTTTTTGGAGGTTTTCTTCAAGAAGGCGAAAATCCGGAAGATACACTGAAACGTGAAATAAAAGAAGAGCTTGGTGTAGATTCTGATCTTACGTTTTTGGGAACTTTTACAGGATCGTCTGATTATCAAGGTTACGGATTTCCAGTCATAACTTTTGTATATATAACAGAACTTCTAGGTGATATTGTCTTGGATAAAAAAGAGAATTCAGAGATGGAATGGATTCCAATAAAAGAAATTAAAACTATAGCTTTTGACTCAAATCAAAAAATTTTAAAATACATAAAAGATAAGTTTGAATATGATCTAAAAACTGTAAAGAATTTAGTTTATCAGCTTGATCCAAGTGCTAATGTTAACGAACAGTCTTTATATAAAGCTATTTTAAATGGATATCTTAGTAAAGTTGAAGATAAGGGTAAGTTAGTAGGTATAGGATGGATTTTCCCGAGAAGAACACTACTTCGCAAACAAGCAGTAGTTGAGGATATGATTGTAAACGGTGATTACCGCGGACAAGGTCTCGGAGAAAAAATTCTGAGGGATTTAATTAAATGGGCAAAAAAAGAGGGCGTTGAGGTTATTGAACTAACAACCAATCCCAAAAGGGTTGCAGCAAACTCCCTATACAAAAAAGTCGGCTTCAAGTTGCATGAAACAAATCACTATCTTCTTAAATTATAATTTATTTTTATATTCAGAAATAAACTGATATAATTACCCCCAAGTTTTTGACAAATAAAATATTTAGTGTTAGAATAAGCAAGTCAATGAAAAACTTAGTTATTAGTTTTGAAGATAAGTGCAAGAAGAACCTTTCAATGAGGGGTTTTGTCTTGTCGTAAATTTAGACCCAAAAGTAACGAGACGCCCCTCAGTAGAGGGGTTTTTTAATGGGAAAAACAAATATGGCAACAATAAATAGAAATGTAAAACTTATCCGTCGGGTAAAAACAGTTGATTATTTTGCAACTGTAGATTTTAGCATACTAAGGAGGTCATTATGATTATTCTTAAATTTGGAGGCACATCTGTCAGTAGTACTAAAAGCCTAAAAACAATAGTAGATATTGTAAAAAGACAAAAAGATAAAAATCCTATTGTCGTAGTCTCAGCTGTTTCTGGTGTAACAGATTTATTACTATCTCTTTTTAAAAATGAAGGAAATAGAGAAACTATTCTTAAACAAATAGAAAATTTACATTCTAATTTAATAGAAGATTATTATGGAAAAGTTCCAATTGAACAAAGAGGTTATATTTTAGATTGTTTAAAAAAAGTAAACAAACTTTTAAATGGAAATGTAAATAATTTAGAACTTTGCGATGAAATTATTTCATTTGGAGAAATTATGTCTTCATATATCATTGCAAATATATTAAATGGGTCTAATATTAATGCAAGACAAATCATTGCAACTTCATTAATTGTAACCAATGACCATTTTGGTTCTGCTGAATTTTTACCCAGTGAAACACAACAACAATCTAAAAAAATATTGATACCTCTTGTTAAAAAAGGGATAGTTCCAGTGGTTACTGGTTTTATTGGTCAAACAAAAAATGGAAAAATTACTACACTTGGAAGAGGCGGATCGGATTATACAGCAGCAATACTTGGATTTTGTCTCTCTGCTAAAGAAATTCAAATATGGACTGACGTAGATGGAATTTTTACTTCTGATCCTAAGCTTATCAAGCAAGCAAAAGTGATTTCAGACGTTTCATATAAAGAGGCCTCAGAGCTTGCTGCATTTGGCGCAAAAATTCTCCATCCAAGAACAATTCGCCCAGCAATTTCTTCCGGAATTCCAGTTAGAGTTCTAAATACTTTTAATCCAACTGCCAAAGGGACTATTATTAAAAATAGAGATAGACAAAAAAGTCATATTGTTGCAATAGCATCAAAAAGAAAAATTACACTTGTTACTATTTACTCAACAGATATGCTCTTGAGTAAAGGATTTTTAGTAAGAGTTTTTTCTATTTTTTCTAAATACAATATTTCAATCGATCTTGTTAGCGTTTCAGAAGTAAGTATATCAGCGTCTTTAGATAATGATGAAAATTTACAAAATGCTATAAAAGAACTGGAAAAATTTGCAACGATCACAACAACTCGGCAACTTGGAATGATATCTTTAATTGGAGAAAAAATTGTAAATGTTAAAAATATTTTAAAAGAGATTTTCTCAATTTTAGACAACTCAAACATTGAAGTAAAAATGATTTCTCTTGGCGCAACAGACATAAATATTAGTTTAGTTTTACCATCTTTAAAAATAGATAAAAGTGTAAACTTATTACATAAAGCACTAATTAACAAAGGAGAGATTTTATGAAAATAGGATTGATTGGTTACGGTCACATGGGTCAGGAAATAGAAGCTTTAGTAAAAGAGCAAGGGCATTCTATTACCTCAATCAGTTTTAGAGAGAGAAGCTTAGGTTTGGATAAAGAGGGAATTAAAAATTCCGATGTGGTTATCGATTTTAGCTCACCTGAAATAATTATTTCTAATATAAAAGCTGTTATGGAGTTAAATAAACCCATCGTTATCGGAACAACCGGTTGGTATCAAGACATTAAAAAAGTACAAAAAATTGTAAAACAATATAAAGGAAGTTTAATTTATGGACAGAATTTTTCTATTGGCGCAAATATATTTTTCTCTATAGTCTCATATGCAGGTAGTCTTTTATCTCAATACAAAGATTATGATGTTTTTGGTATTGAAACTCACCACAGCGGTAAAAAAGACAGCCCCAGTGGTACTGCAAGAAAACTAGCTGAAATTATCATGCAAAACTTTCCTTCAAAAACAAAACTTCAATTAGAAAGACTTGATAGAAAAATACAAAAAGAAGAACTGCATTTTGTATCGGTAAGAGGAGGAAGAAATTTCGGCCGGCATGAAATTGTATTTGATAGTCCAGCTGATGAAATTGTGCTTACTCATCAGGTTTGGAGTAGAAGAGGTTTTGCACAGGGTGCTTTACTTTCCGCGCAGTTTATTTTGTCAAAAAAAGGCTTTTATAACTTCAACGATATTTTTAATAATACAAAAAGGCGGGTGAGAACAAAATGAAAAAATTTACAGGTGCAATAACAGCTCTTACAACACCTTTTAAAAAAGATGGGTCAATAGATATTGAATCTTTAAAATCCTTAGTTAAATTTCAATTAAGGGAAGGTATTGACGGTATTGTTCCTTGCGGTTCAACAGGAGAGGCGGCAACTTTAAATGATGAAGAATATCAACTCGTTGTAAAAACCGTAGTTGAACAAGTTAACGGTAGAGTACCGGTAATAGCGGGTGCAGGGAGTAACGACACATTAAAAGCAGTTCATTTTTCTTTACTTTCCAAAAAAATGGGAGCAGACGCTCTTTTACATGTTACACCATACTACAATAAACCAACTGTAAACGGTTTAGTTGCTCATTACAAAGCAATTGCTAAAGCAGTTGATATGCCTATTGTTTTATACAATGTTCCTGGAAGAACAGGATTAAATGCATCAGCGGATACAACTTTAAAAATTGCAAAAAATGTCCCGCAGGTAGTTGCGGTAAAAGAAGCATCGGGAAATTTAACACAAATGATGGAAATTGTAAAAAAAGCTCCATCTTATTTTAGTGTTTTATCAGGAGATGATATTTTAACCTTGCCACTTATTAGCGTAGGAGGACACGGTTGTATATCTGTTGTTTCCAATGAGGTTCCAAAATTCTTTAGTCAATTAATTGCTTATGCACTGAATGGAGACTTTAAAAAAGCAAAACAAATGCATTACAAACTACTGGATTTAATGAATGTGAACTTTATCGAAACCAATCCTCTTCCTGTTAAAGCAGCACTTTCTTTAATGGGAAAAATTGAAGAGGTATTTAGGTTGCCTTTAGTTCCAATGGAAGAGAAAAATAAACTTGTACTTAAAGATGTTTTGAGGGACTTAGATTTAATATGAGAAAAATATCTGTTGGAATTTTAGGAGCAACCGGAAATGTGGGACAGCGGTTTGTGCAACTTTTGGATAATCATCCGTGGTTTGAAGTTAAATATCTTTGTGCGTCTGAAAAAAGTTATGGGCAAAGGTATGGAGATATTGTAAATTGGAAAGTTTCTCCAAAAATACCTGAAAACGTAGCTAGCATGAGGCTTCGTTTATGTGTGCCTAATTTTAAAGCACGGGTTGTATTTTCTGCGCTTGATTCATTAGTTGCCGGTCCAATTGAGGAAGATTTTGCCAAAAGTGGATACATTGTTATTAGTAATTCCAAAAATCACAGAATGGATAAAGATGTTCCCCTTCTTATTCCAGAAGTAAATCCAGAGCACCTAGATTTAATACCAGTTCAAAGGAAAAGATTAGGAGGGAAAGGTTTTATTGTCACAAACCCAAATTGTACAACGATAGGTCTTACTATGGCGCTTAAACCATTGCAAGATGCATTTGGAGTCAGCAAAGTCATAGTCACCACAATGCAGGCATTATCTGGAGCAGGATATCCAGGAGTCCCATCTTTAGATGCAATTGATAATGTAGTGCCATATATAGGAGATGAAGAAGAAAAAGTTGAAACAGAACCTTTAAAACTACTAGGTAGTTTAGGAAATGGGAAAATAAGCAATGCAAATATTGCAATAAGTGCACATTGTAATCGTGTTGCAGTTAGGGATGGACATTTAGAATCAGTAACGGTTGAACTAATTAAAAAAGCCGGTATTGAAGAGATTTTAAAAGTTTTTAGAGATTTTAAAAGTATTCCTCAAAAATTAAATCTTCCATCAGCCCCCCAAAATCCCATTATTGTTCGCATGGAAAATGACAGGCCCCAGCCTGTATTAGACAGGGATATAAATAACGGAATGTCGGTAAGTATTGGAAGAGTCAGGCAGTCAAGTATTTTTGATATTAAATTTACTCTTTTGGTCCATAATACTATACGTGGTGCCGCCGGAGCAGCTATACTAAATGCAGAACTTATGAAAGCAAAAAATATTATTTAAAAAACATTATTGACAATTTTAGTCCTATAATATAAAATTACAATATTATGAATTATATCTTTAATTTAGTAAATAAAGAGACAAAAAAGAACCTCTTAACGAGGGGATTTGTCTTGTAATAAATTTAATTAATGAAACAGGATAAGCCCCTCTTCGAGGGGTTTTTTAGTGAAAAAAATATGAGAGAAAGGTTATCTTTTCAGTATCGGGAAAGTGAAAATGCCGACTTTATTGCATGGCAATTTAATTCTTGTGGTTCAGTATATACGGCAGCTGCCATAGACAATAATAGAGTTCTTGTTGGAGGAAGTCTTTGGCAAAGAAAATTTGTTCCGTTTTCCGATGATTCAAGAACGCAGCAGGGAGTAGTGCAAGCTGTTGGTGGTCAAGAATGGCATCCAGAAACAATAAAGTTTTCTTCGATGGTAAATTCTGTCTTGCCTTTTAGGGACAGATACATTGTTTGTTGTAAATATGGAGAACAAGCATATAGCGTTATAGGTCAAGATCTGCAAGTTCAAAAAACCGCAGATGATTCAAGAGGTAATGGTGTTTATAACGCTTTGATTACTAGCGAAGAAGAGCTTGTTTCTGCAGTTAGAAATGGCGGCTTGTCATTTCGTAATCCATTTACTCTTGACTTAATTGATTATGTTAGCTTATCCGGAAATGTGCGTTTATGGTCAGTGGCTCAACTGCTGGAAGGCAGGTTGATTGCTGGAGATTACGCGGGTATGATTTATATAGTTAAAGATGGGAAATTAGAATCTGTATTTAATCTTGGTAATCAGTCAAGACAAGAAGTGCCTGAATTTCAGCAAAGATTCGAGCCGTCTGTATTTGGACTTTCAGTATCAGACGCGGGAAATGTAGCAGCTGCGGTTAGATGGGGAGGTATATACTGGTTTAATCGGGAAATGGAGCTTGAGAGGTCTTTAATTATTCCACATGAGATATCAACTGTTGAGTATGTTCCCGAGTCAGAGGATCTTTTAATTGGAACAAGATCCGGGTCTCTTTTGCACTTAAGAGATTTAGACAATGAAATAATGCTTACAAGATTATTATCTATAAAACCGGCTTTGCAAAATGATAACTCTATTTGGTCTATTTCTTTTGATCTAGATAAAAGGCCAATTGTTGCTTTTGCAGATGGGCAAGTAATAAAAATTAGTCAATTAGCGCAAAGAGATTAGATTTATCTTTATTCTTTGCAAACGAATAGGTATAATAATAACATTATGTTTTGGGCAGATAAAACAGCAGACGAAATAATAAAATCGGGAAAATATAAACCATATTGGGTTGACGACATGAAAACCCCATCTGGCAGAGTTCATGTGGGAGCTTTACGTGGAGTAGTAGTTCATGATCTTGTATACAAAGCACTTCTTAAAAAAGGAGTAAAAGCAAAATACACATATGTTTTTGAAGACCACGACCCAATGGATGATATACCATCATATTTAGATAGGGAAAAATTTGAGCAGTATTTAGGTATGCCTCTTTTTAAAATTCCCTCCCCGGTTGAAGGATTTGAGAATTATGCGAGATATTACGCAGCAGATTTTCAAAAAGTATTCAATGCAATAGGATGTGAGCCGGAAATTATTTGGACTAAAGACTTATACACAAGCGGAAAAATTAATCCAATGATTAAAGATGTTTTGGATAACGCAGCTGAAATTAGAAAAATATATGAAGAAATGTATGATAAAAAATTGCCAGATAACTGGTATCCGTTTCAATTGTATTGTCCAAATTGCGGTAAGGTTTCAACAACCCAAGTTTCCGATTGGGACGGAGAGCTAGTTACCTTTGAATGTCTGGTAGATAAAGTGAAATGGACAAAAGGCTGCGGGGAAAAGGGAAAAGCCTCGCCATTTAGCAGTGAGAAAGGAATTGTCGGAAAACTTGTTTGGAAAGTTGATTGGCCAGCAAAATGGAAAGCAATAGGAATAACGATTGAGGGAGCAGGAAAAGATCATATGTCCAAAGGAGGATCACATGATTTAGCAAGTCAAGTTTGCAAAAGAGTTCTGCATTACCCTATTCCTTATCCAATACCTTATGAGTGGATTTTAATTGGTGGTCGAAAAATGTCTTCTTCCAAAGGAGTGGGAATTGTAGCCTCAGACATGCTTGAAATTCTGCCTCCAGAATTAATTCGATTTTTAATTGTAAGAATTAAAGTAAATACACAGATTAATTTTGATCCTGCAGAACCCAATACAATTGCAAATCTATTTGATGATTATCAAAAGTCGGCTGATGCATATTTCAATAAAGGAGATAGTGATCTTGCCCGAATTTTTGAACTTTCACAAATTGAAGGAAAAATTAAACATCCTCCATCTGTTAGATTTTCACTTCTAACGCAATGGGTGCAGATGCACAATATGGAAGAAGAAATTAAAAAAAATAATTTAGGGGACTGGGTAGTATATGCAAAAAACTGGGTAGAAAAATATGCGCCTGAAAGTGAAAGATTTACTGTGCAAAAAGATACGCCATCACAAGTTAGTAAGTTGTCCAACGAACAAAGAAAAGCTCTAAAGCAAATTGCAGATAGCCTTGATAAAAAATGGACACCCGAAGAATTGCAAACGAGAGTTTACGATATAGGAAAAAATTTAGGCTTAAACGGCAAACAAACTTTTGCGGCAATTTATCTATCTCTGCTTGGAAAAGACCATGGTCCAAAAGCGGCGTGGTTGATACTATCTTTGGAGAAAGAGTTTGTTAAAAAAAGATTTAATGAGGTCTAGTTCTGGAATTCCTACGAGTATAATTAAATATCCTGCGTCCCCGATCATTCATTCTTTTTAGGCGTATAGTTTCTTCAAATCCCGCATGCGCTCTTTCGGGTTTTGTAGTTGCTGGATTTGTTTTCTTTTTTAATGTTTCATTATTACTCATAGCAATAAATAATACCATTTTAGCTTTTGTACGGCAATGGTATACTGTTTTTATGAAAAAGATTTTTGTAGCAACTGGAAATAAAGGTAAAGTAGGTGAAATTTCTGATATATTACAAATTCCTCTTGAATTTGCAGATATAGAAATTGATGAAGTTCAAAGTATGGATTTGGAATATGTAGCACGACAAAAGGCAAAGGAAGCATTCAAAATACTAAAAAAACCAGTAATAGTTGATGATGTGGGTGTTTATATAGAAGCTTGGAATTCGTTTCCCGGACCTTTTGTAAAATATGCTCATGTACTTTTAGGTAATAAAAAAATTCTAGACCTTTTAAAAAATGAAAAAAACAGAAAAGTTATTGTTCAAAGTGCGGTTGCATATCACGATGGAACAAAAATCCACACATTTATAGGAACAGTTAAAGGCACTCTTTCCTTTGAAGAAAAAGGGAAAGAAGGTTGGGGATTTGATCCAATTATTATTCCTTTTGGGGAAAAGTTAACCTTTGGAGAAATGGGCATTAAAAGAAAAAACCAAGTTTCACATAGAGCAAAAGCGCTAGATAAATTTAAAAAATTTTTAGATAGTCAAAAGCAAAAAAAAGAGATATAATCTACTCATGCTTGATATAAAATTTATTAGAGAAAATCCAGATTTAATCTTAAAAAAGGCAAAAGATAAGGGGATAGAAGTTAATATTGAACACGTATTGGAGCTTGATAGTAAGCTTAGGGGTCTGGATACTATGGTTCAATCTCTTCGAGAAGAAAGAAATAGGACTGCAAAAGAAAAAAACATTGAAAAGGGTAAGGAAATAAAAGTAAAGCTTGAGAAGGAGGAAAATGCATTCAATGCAATTAGAGAAGAATTAAACAGATACCTTTTACAAATTCCAAATCCTGCAAAAGACGATGTGAAGGTTGGAAAGAATGATAGCGAGAATGAAGTTTTAAGAAAAGTAGGAGACCCTACTAAATTTGATTTTACCCCCAAAGACCATCTTAACTTAGGAGAAAAACTAGATATTATTGACGTGGCTAGAGCTTCCAAGATATCAGGTGCAAGATTTTATTTTTTGAAAAATGATGGCGCTCTTTTAGAATTTGCCCTAAGACAACTTGCTTTTGATATTCTCTTAAAAGAAGGTTTCATTCCTTTGGTTCCACCGGTTTTAATTAAAACAGAAATAATGAAAGGACTGGGATACATGGAAAATGGTGGAGATGAGGATATGTATATTTTGGATAAGGATGATCTAGTTTTAGTTGGAACAAGTGAACAATCTATTGTTGCAATGCATAAAGATGAAGTCTTAAATCTAAAAGATCTTCCTAAAAGATATGTAGGTTTTTCTACTTGTTTTAGAAGGGAAGCAGGGAGTTATGGAAAAGATACAAGAGGAATTTTAAGAGCTCATCAGTTTGATAAAGTTGAAATGGTTTCTTTTACAAGCCAAGGAGAAGATGATAGAGAGCATGAATACCTTTTGTCAATTGAGGAAAAATTACTTCAGGCATTGGGTATCCCATATCAGGTTGTAAAGATGTGTAGCGGTGATTTAGGTTATCCAGCAGCCAGAAAGTATGATCTTGAAGCCTGGATTCCTTCAGAAAATAAATATAGAGAGGTTACCTCAACATCTACAACAACAGATTTTCAAGCAAGAAGACTCAATATTAAATATCAAGATGGAAACGAAAAAAAGTATGTAAATATTTTAAACGGTACAGCTTTTTCTACAAGACCAATTATTGCTATTTTAGAAAATTATCAAAAGGAAGATGGTTCTATAAAAGTTCCTGAGGTTTTGCAAAAATATATGGGTAAAAGCGTAATAAAATAGTAATAATTAGCCTCATTAATTTTTATTGCTAAATCAACCAAAAGTCTCCATTTTGAAGCAGGGAAAATTTCTTGACATTGTAATAAAAATATTACAATATAAAACTAATTAACGTTCCTCACTAATTTAGTGAACGAATTTATAAATTAAAAGGGAGGTGAATTGACAATGGCAAAGAAAAAGAAGAAGAAGAAATAGTTGGTAAGCAATTTGGAGCATTACCAATTATTACCAATTGATCAATTGGTGTCCCTCACCCTAGTGGTGAGGGATTTTTTTTGAGGCTGATTTATGTTAAGATTAAATGTATGTTAAATATCTTCGGAAAGCTTTTTGACTCTAATGAAAAAGAGATTAGTAAACTGAGTTCTTTAATAGAAGAGATTAATAGTTTAGAGCAAAAAGTAAAAAAACTAAAAGATGCGGATTTCCCCCAAAAAACAAAAGAATTAAAAGAAAGAGTTGAAGACGGTGAACCCCTTGAAAATATTATGGCCCAAGCTTTTGCTTTGGTCAGGGAGGCATCGGTTAGGACTTTGGGTTTAAGGCATTTTGACGTACAACTTATGGCGGCAGCCTCTTTGGCTTTCGGAAAGATAGCAGAGCAAAAAACAGGAGAAGGAAAAACTCTGTCTGCTACTCCAGCACTTTTTTTGCATGCACTAACAGGGAAAAGCGTTCACTTAGTTACCGTAAACGATTATTTGGCAAGAAGAGATGCCGGGTGGATGGGGCCTATCTTTAATTATTTGGGAATGAGTGTTTCTTCAATAATAAGCGAGCAATCCTTTCTTTTTGACCCTAAATTTACAAATAAAGAGGCAAATGACGTCAGGCTTTTGCATTTAAAGGAAATAGAAAGAAGAGAGGCTTATGAGGCAGACGTGGTTTATGGTATAAATTCAGAATTTGGCTTTGATTATTTAAGAGATAATATGGCTCAAGATAAAGACTCTTTGGTTCAAAGAGGATTTAATTTTGCTGTTGTTGACGAAGTTGACTCAGTACTTATTGATGAAGCAAGAACTCCGCATATTATTTCAGCGCCCGATGAAGAGCCTACCCAAAAATATTATGAATACGCAAAGCTAGTTGATAAATTATCGTCAGACACTGACTATAAAATTGATGAGAAATTAAGAACAGCTCATTTAACTGATCATGGAATTGGAAAAGTTGAAAAGCTTTATGGACTTTCAAATATTTATGAAAAAGATTTCGATACGGTTTACCATTTAGAAGCAGCGCTTAAAGCAAGAACTCTTTTTCACAAAGAAAAAGACTATATCGTAAAAGATGGAGAGGTAATCTTAGTAGATGAATTTACGGGAAGGCTTATGATTGGAAGAAGGCTTTCTGAAGGTTTGCATCAGGCAATTGAGGCAAAAGAAGGAGTTTCGGTTCAAAGAGAGTCAAAGACACTTGCAACAGTTTCACTGCAAAACTACTTCAGAATGTACGAAAGACTTGCCGGTATGACAGGAACTGCAGTGACAGAAGCTGAAGAGTTTCACAAAATATATAAACTAGACGTTGTTGCTATTCCAACTCACAGGGACATGATTAGAAAGGACATGGGGGATGCGATATATAAAACTTCCAGAGCCAAATACAGTGCGGTTGCTTTAGAAATTGAAAAAGCTCACAAAAAAGGCCAGCCAGTTCTAGTTGGAACAACCTCTATTGATAAAAACGAAATAGTTAGTGAGCTTCTAAAAAGAAAAGGCATAAAACACGAAGTATTAAATGCTAAAAATCATGAAAGAGAAGCAGAGATTATTGCAAAAGCAGGAGAAAAAGGAGCAGTAACTGTTGCAACGAATATGGCTGGACGTGGAGTAGATATTATCCTAGGAGGCGATACTCCAAAGAACACAGATGGAACAGATGATAAAAGTTCAACAGCTTGGAGTCAGTGGGAGAAAAAACATCAGGAGGTACTTGATCTTGGCGGATTATACGTAATAGGAACAGAAAGGCATGAATCAAGAAGAATAGACAACCAGTTAAGAGGAAGATCAGGAAGGCAGGGAGATCCAGGCCTTTCTCAGTTCTTTGTTGGTCTTGACGATGATATTATGAGGCTTTTTGGGGGAGATACAATATCGGGGCTAATGACAAGATTTAATATGCCAGAAGACGTTCCTCTTTCGCATCCATTAGTTTCCCGCGCTATTGAACAAGCTCAAGTTAAAGTTGAAGGGTACAACTTTGATATCAGAAAACATTTGGTTGATTATGACGACGTTTTAAATAAACAAAGAGAAATAATTTACCAAAGAAGAAAATCAATTCTTGAAACAGATGAGAAATCTAAAGATTTAAGACAAGATCTAATTGAGAAAATTCATGCAAGTATTTCTGCAATTGTAAACATGTATTCTGAAAGCTTTGAAGATGGAAAGTCCCCATCTGAAAAAATCGCAGAGCAATTTGCAACAATAATACCTTTTGATGAAAATTCAGTAAAGCAAATCTCTACTCAACTTGAACAACTGAAAAACTTAGAAGAGAAAACGTCTTTCTTAGTAAATATTTCCAATGATCTTTATGAAAAACGAGAAAAAGAAATGGGAGAAGATGTTATGCGCCAGTTAGAAAAATTTGTGTCTTTATCAGTTATCGATAACCTATGGGTTGATCATTTAGATGCAATAGATAATTTAAGACAGGGTATTGGACTTAGAGGATACGGACAAAAAGATCCGTTAGTTGAGTATAAAAATGAAGCATACACAATGTTTGAGAAATTAATTAATGCAATTGATGATGAAATGGTTCATAGAATCTATAAAATTCATGTTCATCAAAATCCACCTGTAGAAAATCCGCTTAATAGGCCTGGTGTTACTCAGAGTGCAGCCGGTTCTAATATAAATAAGGAAGTTTCAGATGATCAGAAAACTAAGGTTAAGAAAAAACTTGGCAGAAATGATCCATGCTGGTGTGGAAGAACTAAAGCAGATGGAACACCTGTGAAATATAAAAATTGTCACTACCCGAATTAAATCTTCAAATCCGAATAGATTTTTCTCATATATGGTAATAATTTTGTTTTAAGTTCATTTCTGTTATTCATGGTTACAAGTTTTCTCGTTATTACTGAATGACAAACAGGACATAATATGCACCATTCATCTCGTTTTGTTGATTTAGGAACAATATGATGCCATTCGCAAATACCGATTCCACACACTTCGCATTTTTGACCATATAGCCTAAGAGCCTCTCTTCTATATGTTGACCTTGTTGTTCCTTTTCTATTTTTCCATAAATTATAGTTCATCCTATAATATTTAATAACAACTTCTGTTACCCCTAATTTTTTAGCGATCTTTTTGTCAGTCATTTTACGCCAATTATATCTTATAAAAGAGCGCTCTCCTGTTTTTAGCTGATGTGTTTTTGATCTCATTCCTGCTTTATTTAACGCTTTTGACCAAGATCCGAATCTTCTCATAACTGTTCTTGGAGCTGGACCAGGAAACTTATTTAATTCTCTTGAAGTTGGTGATCTACCTAAAATCTTGTAGATACCCTTTAGATAATTTAATATATCATCGTTAGAGTAATCTCTTTTAAATTTTTGATTTCTAGTTCGATTCAATACTTTTATTGAAGCATAAAATATAAAAAGTGTCATGGCCAAATTAAAATTAATATTGACAGATAAAATTAGTCTTGTATAATTAAATGGTTTTGGTCAATAAATTTATTAGGAAATACTCTTTTGAGATTGCACTATTAATTGGAACATTAATTTACTACCTCTTTTTTGTTAATAAAAATTTAGTGACTTTTGATGAGGGGTATTTTGTTCACAGTGCTGAAAGAATACTAAAGGGAGAGATACCTTATAAGGATTTTTCACTCCAGTATGGCCCAGTCTATTTTTACCTTCTGGCAATATTTTACAAAATATTCGGCACTTTTATTATTACAGGAAGATTTCTAAATTTAACATTTTGTCTTTTAATTATTGGCAGCTTACTCTATTTACTTAACTTACTTAAGATTAAGTCTAAAAAAGTAATTTTATTAGTTCTTCTTTCGGCTGTTTCTTTCGGATTCCCGCTTATAAATATTCCCAATATTATGTGGCCAACAGTACTGATTTCGATACTTCTTATAATATCTTCAATATTGTTTTTTCAAACTAAAAATACCCGTTATTTATTTTTATTAGGAGTGCTTATTGCACTACTTTTTTCATTAAAGCAAAATTTTGCCATTGTTTATTTAATTTTCTATAACTTAATAATTATTCTTAAAGAAAAAAAAGACCTCAAAGAGGTTTTTAAAAATCTCTTAATTATAAATTTAACTTGGGGATTTTTAACTTTTTCTTGGATTTATTATTTTTTCTTAAGAGATAATTTACAAGGATTTATTGATTATATAAATTTTAGTAAAAACTTTATTGCTTCTTATGCATTTTCTTACCCGCCGATTACAAATGTTTTTAAACCCTTTGGTTTTTTTAAGCTTATTCCATATTACTTGCCCATTGTTGTTTTAATAGTTACATTAATACTTTCTTTTAAAAAGAAAGTAGATTGGAAAATAATCTTATTTTCCCTAAGTTCTTGTTTAGGATTTTTTGTTGCTATTTATCCTCAAAGCGATTTGCTGCATGTTTTTCCATTTTTTGGATTAATTTTAGTCTCGTTAATTTTTTTATTTTATAAAGAAAAAATATTTAAATATATTGTAGTTTTAATTTTGCTTTCCAGTGCAATTGGTTTTTATTTAACATTTTTCCAAAACATTTATGAGAATCATTATCTCAAGGATAACTCTGTTGTTTCCTTGCAGAGAGCAAAAGGAATATTGGTTGAAGAATCTCAGGCAACAACAATAGAATCAATAAGTGAATTTCTTAACAAGAATACAACAAGAAATGATTATGTATTATTTTACCCCTATCATCCTCTTTTTTATTTTATTTTTGAAAGAAAAAATCCTTCCAAAGATCAAACTTATTATGTAAGAGCCTGGCGTTTTTATGATGATGATAAAATAATCTCAGAAATACGGCAAAAGAAGGCAAAATATATAATTGCTTATGGTCCGTATGTTTTTGATACTAAATTGTCTGATTTTATTATTAGTCAAGAAAAAGTCAGTAGTTTTAGATCTGTAGTGATTTTTAAAATTAAGTATTAAGTATGAAATTTATTAAAAATAATTTAAAAATCTTAGTGACTGCATTTCTTATTTTTATAATAAGTGCTATTTATATTACATATCCTCTCATATTTAATTTAGGAAGCCTTATAACCGGATATGGAGATCAATATCTTCATGTTTATGTAATGAATTGGGTAGTGCACTCTTTTTTTACAAATCCCTTAACAATTTTTGACGGAAGTATTTATTATCCATTCCTAAACCCTATCGCTTATTCAGATATTTTTATAACCTCAAGCATATTAGGAATCATTCCTCTTTTTCTAATAGGTGAGCCGGTAGCTATTGTTAACTTTACTTTAATTTCATCAATTTTCATGGTTGGTTTTTTTACATTTCTGCTTTCCTATTATTTAACTAAGAACTTTTGGGCGTCGGTGGTATCAGGATTACTTCTTATTTTCTCACCTGTATTTTTAGATAAAAAAACTCATATTCAGATTCTTTCTATTCAGTGGGTTCCTTTAGCAATTTTATTTTTTATAGTCTTTACAAAAAGCTTTAAAACTCGTTATCTTTTTTTATCTTTGCTTTTTTTTCTTTTGCAATTTTATAACAGTTTTTTACCGGCTTATTTCTTAATCTTTTTTTACGTAATTTATCTTTTGTTTATTTGGATTAAGGATAGAAAATCTTTAAAGAGAATATTTACTAAGAATAATTTGTTGATAATTGTCCTTTTACTACTTTTAATAATTCCAATAATTAAGCCTTATTTAGACGTTGACAGAAAATACCATGCTGTAAGAGATATACGGGATGCAATCCATTTTGCTCTTCAGCCTGAAGATTTAATTTATCCAAACGAGCATACAATTCTTGAACCAATACTAAAAAATCTTTCTGATCTTCAAAGATATACAAGAACGGATGAAATCAAGACTGGATATATTGGATTAATGTTTAGCATACTTTCTGTTTTTACATTTTTTTACTGTCTTAAAAGATTTAGAAAGATTAATATTTTACAAAAAAGCTTTTTTACAACAGGACTCTTGGGTTTAATATTGAGCTTTGGTCCGGCTCTTCATTTTGCAAGGCAAACTATTCACAGTCCCTTTCCAATTATTTTGCCATATGCGCTCTTTTATTACATTATCCCGGGGTTTAATGGATTTAGAAATGCTGCCAGATGGGAAATGCTTTTTATATTCTGTATGGCGGTATTAATTTCTTTAATACTTCCTTTAGTTTTAAAAAACTTCAAAAAATCTTGGATTATTTATTTAATTTTAATATTAGGAATTGTTGTGGAATATAATTTTCCGATGAAGTTTTATAAAGTTTTATCTATAAATCAGTTCCCAAAAGTTTATGAGTGGATGAATACAACCCCAAAAGACTCAGTGTTTATTTTAATGCCGATTTATAACTGGAATTCTCCAAATTCAAGCATAGAACTTGAAAGACAATATTTTTATACAAAGAGTTTTCGAAAAACAGTAAATGGATATAGCGGTTTTTCTCCTGGGTCTTGGCAAAAAGACGTATTAAATCTATTTAATAATTTCCCAAGTACAGAATCTATTAATAAAATTAAGGCAATGGGGGTTGATTTTATAGTAGTTAATAAACAAGAGTATGACAGTCTTTATAAGAATAAATATTATTTATTAGGAGATGGAAACTATGTTATTTCAGCCTTAAATAAGACTCCTAAACTTATCATAAAAGAAAAATTTGGTGATACTTTTGTTTATGGTTTTGTTGATTAGCTTAAATTTGCTATGATTTATATATGCAGGGTAAAAGTATTCATTATCAAAAACTACTAAAAAAGTGGAGCGAAAAACATAAGGATCTACAAAGGCAGATTTTCGAAAAACACAAGGATGCTTTTGATTGGCTTGAGAATAATTCAAAACAATTAGTAGTTGGTTCAATTGCCGGCATATTTATGCTTACAAACCCGATTATTCCACAAATTCCAGCTACTTTTTCTGCGGGCCTTTCTCAACAAGAACCAGTTGATAAAAGAGTTTTTCTAGTTTACGATTTAAAAAATGTTTTGCCTCCAGATGTTAGGCCGTTAACCTTAGATGAAGAGGCTAAAGTTACGGAGGTACTATCGAGAACTTTTGGTGTTAACGCAGTAGGAGAGCTATCAGGTAAAAGACTTAATTCGCAATATGGCTATATTGGCCAAGAGCAGCATTTGGCAAGATTTCCAGGAGACAATATGTTTGCTCATTTTGATAATCCAGAGGAATCTTTTGAGTTTGGAAAACATGGAATGGCTCCGGGGCTTGGCGCTTTTAGATATTTTGCTAATTCAAGGGGAGAAATGACAGAGGAAGATAATTTAAGAGAAAAATATTATATTGCAGTACAAACTTTTCTTTCCCCTGGTTTTAATGAAAACGTTAGGGAATATATGGATTTTTATAAATATAGAAAAATGCTTGTAGTAAATCCTCAAAATGGAAAAGCAGTTATAGCTGATATTGCAGACTCAGGTCCTGCTGCATGGACAGGCAAGCAATTAGGCGGTTCGCCTGAAGTTATGAGATATTTAGAAAGAGTAGACGGTTCTCAAAGAGGGCCTGTTTTGTACTTTTTTGTAGACGATCCTGAAAATAAAGTTTCTTTGGGACCGGTTGGTTTATAATACAGATATGAAGAGAAAACATTTTTATTCACATTTAGTTGAGACTACGCATATTACTCTTGAAATTGCAGAGCTTGATGTTACAAGTGGAGAAAGAGTACATCTTTTATCTTTGGTTGAGGCAAATATACATACAACTATTGTATCAAAGGTATTAGACGAGCTAGATCCTTTGGACAAGAAAAAATTCTTAAGTAATTTGTCTTTAGAAGATCATGATAAAACGTTGTCTCACCTTAAAGAAAATGTCAGTGATATAGAGGAAAAACTAAAAAAAGAGATAGATAAGGTAACTAAGGAGCTACTCGAAGATATTAAAGAAGCTAAAAGTTAAGATATGAAATGGCCGAATTTATTAAAATCTACTTTATTTTTTACGTCAAATTCTACTCCCTCTTTTTCAAGCATCTGTTTTTGAATACCTGGGCCTCCAAAAGCGTATCCAGATGATATTTCTCCTTTTGAATTAATAACTCTGTGACAGGGAATGTTTTTAGGATCTTTATTTGCATGCAGGGCAAATCCTACAACTCTTGGGTCAATTGATAAAAGTCTTGAAATTGCTCCATAAGTTGTAACTTTTCCCCTTGGAACCGATGCCACTAAATAGTAAACTTTATCAAACGTATTCATTTTATAAGAATATACCAAAAAATTATTGCAGCAACAATCCTATAAATTCCAAAGGAAATAAAGCTATGATTTTGCAAAAATCTCAAAAAAAGTTTTACTACAATAACTGCTACTATAAATGATCCGATAAATCCTGTTGCCAGAATTGACCATTCATAAGTGTTAAATGAAAAATTGCTTTTTAACATATTAAGTGTAGTTGCGCCAAGCATTGTCGGGACTGCCAGTAAAAATGAAAATTCTGCAGCTGCTTTTCTTTTGGTTCCCAAAAAAAGTGCAGCAACAATCGTTGAGGCAGACCTTGATACTCCCGGAATAACGGCAATAGATTGGAAAATTCCTATTATAAATGCATTCTTGAGAGTAATTTTTTCTATAGAATCAACATGATGATCTTTTTCTTTATACAAAAGCTCAAGGATAATGAGTAAAATTCCTCCGATAAGTAAAGCCAAAAGAGTAATATAAAGGTTTCCTAAAAGAAATGATTTGATAAACTTAAAAAGCACAAAGCCTACAATAGCTGTTGGTATAAAGGCCGCTAAAACCCTTTTCCAAATTTCTTTGCTTTGTATAAAACTTTTAAAATATAAAGCAACAATTGAAAGTATTGCTCCAAGCTGAATGACTATTTCAAAGTCTTTTACAAAATCCGTTTGTCTTATTTTTAAAATTTCCAAGGTGAGTATCAGGTGTCCTGTTGAGGATATGGGTAAAAATTCTGTTATTCCTTCAACAATAGAAAGAATAATTGCGGCGAGATAGTCCATAGCAATATTATATACTATTACTTTATTTGCAAAGTGTGGCTAAATTACCTACAATTAACTCAATGGCAAGGATTAAAAAAGAATCTGAGGATATTATTTGGGACAAAAAAAAGATTTTTGTAACAGTTGTTATAGCAATTCTAATTATTGCAATTGGTTTTCAATTAAAATCATATTTGATAGCAGATCAAAATTCTCCAAAAGTGTCTGAAAAACTTAAGAAACAGGTAAAAAGTACTAATACTTCCGATTTATCAAATAATATAAGAGAGGGTATAGAAGAAAGCTTTAATAATTTAAAAAATCAAGCTCAAGGTCTTGACGTTGCAGAAATTGCCACTTCTTCTCCACAGGTGCAAAAAATCATAAATGATTTAAAAACTCTTCAAGATTTACCTAAAAGTCAGTTAAAAAGCACTTGTGAGAGAGTTTGCAGCGGGTTGTAAATGAAAGAAAAACTAAAAAAAATATTAAAAGTTTTAGGTCCTGGGTTTATAACTGGTGCTGCAGATGATGATCCTTCTGGTATTGCAGCTTATTCCCAAACAGGAGCAATGTTTGGGTATTCCCAAGCCTGGACAGCTCTTTTTTCTTTTCCTTTTATGACGGTTATTCAGGAAATTTGCGGAAGAATAGGGCTTGCTACAGGAATGGGGCTTTCAGGGATAATCAGAAAATATTATCCCAAATGGATTTTATATTCAGCAGTTTTTATTCTATTCTTTGCAAATACAATAAACATTGCAGCTGACTTAAGCGCAATGGCAGCGGCTGCACAGTTAATTATTAAGCTTCCATTTGCTTTTTGGTTAATTGTTTTAACCCTAACTACTGTTACTTTGGAAATTTTTGTTTCTTATTCCACTTACTCCCGTATTCTTAAATACTTAACGTTTTCTCTTTTTTCCTATATTATTGCCGGTTTAATAATAAAGCAGGATTGGATTAGGATACTTAAATCAACAGTTTTACCAACAATTCATTTTTCAAAAGAATATTTGTTAAATATTGTTGCAATACTAGGTACAACTATTTCACCCTATTTATTTTTTTGGCAGGCTGACGAAGAAGTTGAAGAGGAAATAAAGAATCATAAAATTGCAAGCATGGGAAGAGGAAAGCCTCATATAACAGGAAAAGATATTAGCCAGTTAAGGCTAGATACGATTATTGGCATGTTTTTCTCAAATCTAGTAATGTTTTTTATTATCATTACAACAGCCTCAACGCTTAATTTAAACGGAATAACCAATATTGAAACCGCTGATCAGGCAGCACTTGCCCTAAGACCAATTGCTGGTGACTTTGCTTTTTTACTTTTCGCAGCTGGTATTATAGGCACTGGTCTTTTAGCTGTTCCAATACTTGCCGGAAGTGCGTCTTACGCAATCTCTGAGAGTTTTGGTCTCAAAGCGGGACTTAATAAAAAATTTTCCCAAGCTCCCACTTTTTATTTCGTTATTGCTATTGCGACGTTACTTGGTCTTTTAATTGGATTTTTGCCATTTAAGCCATTTGAAATACTTTATTACGCTGCTATATTAAATGGTCTTTCTGCTCCAATTCTTCTTATTTTAATCATGAAAATCTCAAACAACAAGCAAATTATGAATAATAGAACAAATCCACGAATTTCTAATATAATGGGGTGGACTATTACGGGAGTTATGGCCGTTTGTGCTATTTTTGTTGTCTTTTCTTTTTTAATTTAAGATGAATGATATTTTAGACAGAGCAAGGAAAATTTTAGAAAAAATAGATGTTGATGATAAAAAGTACTCGGCTTCTCAAATAGAAGTTGAGTCTACAAATGCGGATTTTTGGAAAAATCAAGAGCTTGCGACGTCAAAGATGAAGCAGCTTGCAAAACTTCAAGCAGATATTAACGACTATGAGTTACTTTCGGATTTAATAAAAAAACAAGATGAAAAAGGACTTTCGGATTTGGTTAAAAAACTTGAGAATCTTTTATATTTCTCAGATCCTTATGATAAAGGCCCCGCCATTGTTTCAATTCACTCCGGTCAGGGTGGAGTTGAGGCTATGGATTGGGCAAACATGCTTTATAGAATGTACTGCCGGTATTTTGAAAAAAAATCATGGGCGTTTGAAGTAGTTGAAGAAAACCCCGGAGAAGAAGCTGGTATAAAAAGCGTAACAATCTCAGTTAATGCAGGCTTTGCATATGGATATTTAAAGCATGAAGCAGGAGTTCACAGGCTAGTTAGGCAGTCTCCTTTTAATGCAGATAAACTAAGACAGACATCCTTTGCCTTAGTTGAGGTTTTACCGATTGTTGAAGAGGAAAATGAGGTTGAGTTAAAAGATGATGATCTTGAATGGGATTTTTTTAGAAGTGGTGGTCATGGTGGTCAGAATGTAAATAAAGTAGCAACTGCCGTAAGGCTAAAACACAAGCCAACCGGAATTACCATAACAGCCTCTGGAGAAAGATATCAAGGGAAAAACAGAGAATATGCTTTAAAAATGCTTCGCGCAAAGCTTTGGCTTATCTCTGAGGAAGAAAAGAAAAAGCAAGAGGAAAGTTTTAAGGGAGGATATAAAACTCCTGGCTGGGGAAATCAGATTAGATCATACGTTTTGCATCCATACAAAATGGTAAAAGATTTAAGAACCGGTTTTGAGACCTCAAATTCGGAAGCAGTTTTAGATGGAGAAATAGACCAGTTTATAGAAGAGGAGCTGAGGCTTTCTTAAAAGTTGCTAAAATGGCCATAATATGGTTTACTAGATGAGGAGGTGAATGTTTATTTTAATGGAAAAAGAACAATTAGATCAACAAAGCAATAATACAAATCAACCTTTAATAAAAAGCTTCGATAAAGGAAATTCTAAATCAAAATTTTCTCCTAAGATTATAGTAGCTTTAATTTTAGTAGCAATTGTCGGAGTACTTACTGGATATTTCCTTTCAGGCACTGGTGGTCAAAATCAGGCTTCGCAAAACAATGGAATCTTGAATTTATCTTCTGCACCTAAGGGTACAGTAGTTGGCTCAGATGATACAAAAACATTCAAAGACGCTGTTGAGGGAACATTAAGAGAAGGTGGAATAGAGGGTGAAGGCGCTTTTCATCTTGAGAGGCCGGGCGGAGAAAGCCAAAACGTTTACCTCACTTCATCAGTCGTAGATTTATCAAAGTTTGTCGCAAGAAAAATAAAAGTCTGGGGAGAGACACAAAAAGCTCAACGCGCTGGATGGCTTATGGATGTAGGAAGAGTTGAGGTTTTGTAATGATAAAACTAGATAAAGTATCTAAAAAATTTGCAACAGGCACACTTGCTCTTTCCGATGTATCTCTTTTGATTGATAAAGGAGAGTTTGTTTTTTTAGTAGGCCCAACGGGTAGCGGTAAAACTACTCTTTTAGGCTTTTAATAAGGGATACTTTGCCAACTGAGGGTACTATCTTTATTAATGAATTTGATGTAATAAAGCTGTCAAAAGGAAAACTTTCTTCCTTTAGAAAAAAGATAGGAGTAGTTTTTCAGGATTTAAAGCTTTTAGCAGATAGAACTATTTTTGAAAACGTTGTTTTACCTCTTGAAGTCTCCGGGGAAAACTCACAAAATGCAGCACAAAGAGTTGAAGAAGTTCTAAGACAAGTCGGACTTACGGAACACAGGGATAAATTTCCTATTCAGCTTTCAGGAGGGGAGTTGCAAAGAACTGCAATTGCAAGAGCTTTAATTCTTTCTCCAGAAATTCTTCTTGCAGATGAACCAACAGGAAATTTGGACGCCGCAACTTCATGGGAAATTGTAAAATTGCTTTCAGATATCAATAAAATGGGAACCACTGTTATTATGGCAACTCATAATACTGATATTGTTAAAAGCATGAATAAAAGAGTTGTTCATTTAGATAAAGGTAGGATTGTAAAAGAAGAAAAAGGACACACGGCGGATAAAAAACATGAAGAGAAAGAGGAAAGGCAAGAAGGGGAAGAAAAACCTGAAGAGAAAGATAAAAAAGATGATAAGCCTCAAAAAAATGATAGACAAGAAAAGCAGGAAAAAGAAGATCAAAAGGAGGATAAAGAATGAAATTTCTTAGTACAGCCAGGAGAAATATTAGAAGATCACCTTATCAAGCACTAGCGGCAATTTTAATAATGACATTAACCTTTCTTGTAGTATCTTTTTTTACTTTTCTACTCGTAGGGTCTTCTAAAATAGTTAATTTTTTTGAATCTAAGCCCCAAGTAACTGCTTTTTTCAAAAATGATGCATCTCAAGCTGATATAAATTCTTTAGAAAATCAATTGTCCCAGAGTGGAAAGGTTGCATCAATAAAATATCTTTCTAAAGAAGATGCTTTAAATATTTATAGAGAACAGAATAAAGATGATCCACTTTTACTTGAGCTAGTAACAGCAGACGTTTTACCGGCATCGTTTGAAATCTCCGCAATTCAGATAGAGGATTTGGGAGGAATTTCAGATATGCTAAAAAAGTCCCCGATTGTTTCTGAAGTAATTTATCAAAAAGATGTTGTTTCAGCATTAACTTCCTGGACAAACGCAATTAGAAAAATTGGAATAGCTCTCATAGTGTTCCTTTCTTTAGTCTCGATTTTTATTATGGTTACAATAATTGGAATAAAAATATCACAAAAAAAAGAAGATATAGAAATAATGAAACTTATTGGTGCAACAAATTGGTATATCAGATGGCCTTTTATAATTGAGGGAATATTTTATGGTGTAATTGGCGCTTTAATTGGCTGGTCAATTTCAACTGCAACGCTTTTGTACGCAACTCCATTCCTAGAGTCTTTCTTAAAAGGAATTCCAATCATTCCTGTTCCTGCTATGGATTTACTTATGCTTTTAGGCTTAGAGTTATTACTGGCCACATTACTGGGAGTTATATCAAGTTTTCTTGCGGTACTTAGATATCTTAAATGAATTTATATGTTCTATGAATTTTTTAAAAAAAACAATAATAATTTCAATTTTTCTTTTGGTCCTAATTTTTTCTAGGGCTTATTCTCTTGCCGAGACTCCAACCTCAACTCCTACTCCAGAAAATTCCGCAGGAAAACAAGAATTGCAAAATAAGATTAATGATCTGCAAAATAAAATAAACGATTTACAAAACCAAGAGAAAACTTTGTCATCGCAGATTGCAGTAATGGATAATCAAGTAAAATTAACCGAATATCAAATCGCATCTACACAAGAGCAAATAACAAATATTACCCTAGACATTGATACAACTACAAAGAAAATTTCAGGCCTTGAGAAATCTCTTAATGAGTTGGTGGAAGTATTGCTTAACAGAATGGTTGCAACTTATGAAATTGGAACAATACAGCCATTACAAATTCTTCTTACGTCTTCTGATGCCTCTGATTTTTTATCAAGACTTAATTATTTAAGAAGAGCCCAAGCTCATGACAAGCAACTTATTTATCAAACACAGCAAGCAAAAGTTGATTATGCAAACCAAAAAGAGATATTTGAAGATAAAAAGAAAAAAATAGAAAGTTTGAAATCCCAGCTTGAAGCTTATACTGCGCAGCTGGAACAGGAAAAACAAGGAAAACAAAAATTGTTAGTAGAAACAAAAGGAAGTGAAGCAAATTACCAAAGCTTACTTGCTGAAGCACGGGCCGAATATTTACAGATTCAAGGAATTATTGCTGGAAAAGGAGTCGAAAGTGAAATAAAACAAGTAGGTCAAGGAGAAACTATTGCTACTATAATTTCTGGTGCTTCCTGCAACTCAACTGGCTCGCATCTACATTTTACGGTTAGTAGGAATGGTATTGCAGAAAATCCTTTTAATTTTTTAAAACCTGTTGATTATACAAACGATTCTGGAGGAGATGCTTGGAATCCATCAGGTAGTTGGGATTGGCCATTAGATCCCCCCATTGATTTTAATCAAGGATATGGAGTGACGTGGTATGTACAGAATTATCCTGTTTATACATCTCACAATGGAATTGATATTGCAGGTTCATCGTCAAATGTCAAAGCAGTTAAGTCGGGCACATTGTTTCAAGGAAGCTATACAGGTAATGGCGGTTGTAGGCTTAAATATGTTAGGGTTCACCAGTCAGATGACGGGTTAGACACGTTTTATTTGCACGTAAATTACGTTAATTAGAAAATTTATTTAATGAAGGCAAGAATACTTTTAATTGCTTTTGTATTATTATTTTTGACTATAATCAATGGTAGTTCAGTATCTTTTTCAGCCACTCAATCATTATCCCTGAATAACGTTCCAGTAACTGTTGATCAATCTGGAGAGTTTGAAATTGGAATTACTCTTTCTTGTCCGAGTTGCACAACCGATTCATTTCTACGTGGAGTTTTTTATCCAAGCGGAACCAGCTATTTTGGTTACACAAAAGATAATAATGGTAATTGGAGTAATGCCGCTGGCGGAAATTGCACAACATATTTTAAAGTAGCCCAAACTGATTTAAGCAAAGAAGGAAGTTGGAGTGGTGCTTTAAGATTTAAGTCGGATAAAGATAGCCCGAACTATAACGGTCCGGGAGAGTATTTATTTAAGGTTGGAAGATATACTCCAAGTTGTAGCTCTCCTTCCATTTGGTCAACAGAGACTACTGTTGCCATCACAGGCCCTACGCCAACGTTAACACCCGTTCCTCCAACGTCAACCACCGTGCCCACTCCAATCATAAAACCAACAGCTACGCCAACTTCTCTTCCAAGCCCTACTAAAACTCCCACCCCTAAGCCCACATCCACAAAAACTCCAAGCCCAACAGGAGCTAGTGTTTTAGGTGTTTCTCAGAAATCTATTCAGTCTGTTCTGGGAGATAGCGATGAGAAAACCAGGGAAAAAACCAAAGCTGTTGTTCCAGGAGAAAGCAAGAGTAAGACAATTGGCATATTGTTTATATTTCTTGGAGTTATTTTCCTCTCTCTTTGTGGTATAGTATTTTTCTTATCATATAGAAATTCTTTAAAAACAAATGGATCCTAAAATTATTAACACCCAAAATCTTAGAGAGACTCAAGAATTTGCACGTGACTTTGCAAAAAACCTTAAAGCTGGAGACGTGCTTTGTCTTTACGGTAATTTAGGAAGTGGCAAAACAAGCTTTGTGCAAGGGTTGGCAAAGGGTCTTGGAATTACAAGAAGAATAATCTCTCCAACATTTATAATTGCAAGGCGCTATAAAATTGGTGATTTAAATTTCTACCATATTGATCTTTACAGAACTGAAACGGTTCAAGACCTGCGTAGTATCGGCATGGATGAAATTTTGGAGGATGATAAAAATATTGTTGCAATTGAATGGGCTGAAAAATTACTTGATTTAATTCCTAAAAAACGAGTTGATTTAAAATTTGAATATATAGATGAAAATAAAAGAAAAATAACCATAGAAAACCATGAATAGTAATATTAGTAAGGCAATCGAGGTTTTAAATAAAGGTGGAGTGATAATATTTCCAACCGATACTGCATTTGGAATTGGATGCAGGATTGATAACCAAAAAGCAATTGAAAGATTATTTGAGATAAGAAAAAGACCATTTAATATGGCAACTCCTGTTTTAGTTTCTAGTTTAGAAATGGCTAAGAAATATTGGGATAGCGATACAAAGGAAGTTGAAGAAAAACTGATTAGTAAGTACTGGCCAGGCGCACTAACAATTGTTTTAAAAGCAAATAAAAATAAAGTTTTCTCTCTTGTAAGAGGTGGAGGAGATAATATTGGTATAAGAATGCCCCAAGATGATTTAATTTTAGAAGTTATAGAAAAAGCCGGGGTTCCAATTTTAGCTCCTTCAGCAAATTTACATGGTGAACAAACTCCTTACTCGAAAAATATGCTGAATAAATATATTGTTCAATCAGTTGATTTAGTATTAGATGGGGATTGTAGTTTAAAAAACGCTTCTACCGTAATCGACTGTACTCAAAAACCCTGGAAAATTTTGCGTCAAGGAGCTTTATCTATTAATATATAGATATGGCAAATATTTTAATTATTGATACTTCAGATAATAAAAAAATAAGGATCGGACTAAGCATTGATGGAAAAGAAAAAATTGTAATATCTGATTCTAAGCATTTAAAATCTCAAGCGTGTTTGGCATTAATAGAAAAGGTTCTAAAAGGAAAAAATCTCAAACCCAAAGATATTTCCGAAATAAAGGTAAATAAAGGTCCTGGTTCGTTTACAGGGCTAAGAGTAGGAATATCAATAGCAAATGCTTTGTCAAATCTTTTGAAAATTCCTGTAAATGGTAAATTAATTGGAGATTTGGAAGAGCCAGTATATAATTAGATTATGTTTAAGTTTTTGTATCATTTCTTTACTCCGCAAGTCTCAAATAACTATAGAGCTAGGATTTTGCACCCTAAAATTATTTCATTATTTATCATTTTCTTTTTTTCTGCCGGTGTTTTAATGTCTGTTACAAAGACTAATTTCCCCGAAGTTCTAGGTATTTCTTCTGATGTCTCGATAGATCAACTATTGGTTTTAACTAATCAAAAGAGACAGGAAAATGGACTTGGCCCTTTAAGTTTAGATGAAAGACTAAGTCAAGCTGCAATTGGCAAAGGCAATGACATGTTGTCAAAGGGATATTGGGCACATATTTCTCCTGACGGAACTACTCCTTGGCTTTTTATTAAAGGCGCAGGATATAGCTATACGTATGCGGGGGAAAATTTAGCAAGAGGTTATACAAACTCATCAGATGTCATAAATGCGTGGATGGCAAGCGACTCGCATAAGCAGAATATGCTTTCAGGAAATTATTCAAACGTTGGTTTTGCAGTTGTCACTGGGAGTTTAAACGGGGAAGAAACAGTACTTGTTGTAGAAATGCTTGGAACAACCGCTCTTGCAGCTACTCCAGCTAAGCCAGAGGAAAAAAGTATAGCGGAAGTTGCTCAAGCTTCAACAAATGAATCGGCTGGTCAAGTCCCTGTTGTTAATGCACAAAATAAAGAGAAAGAGTTTCTAGTAGAAACGAAAGAAAGTAAACCACAAACTATTGTCAAACAGCCAAAGCCTCAGGTAAAACCTCTTATTAATGCTGAGACTTTTTCTTCTAATATTGCAAGAATTGCCATAACAATCTTTATGTTTGTCTTTATACTGGATATGATAATAATTGAAAGAAAAAAGATTTTAAGATTTGTAGGACACAACTTAGATCACGTTATGTTCCTAGGTCTTATTCTTGCACTTATCTTAGTTTTACTTAAAGGATATATAATTTGATGATTAAAAAACTCTTAAAACATTTAAATTATTATTTACTGCTTTTGATAATTTTCACTACAGGTGTTATTACAACTGTTTTTGCTTCTCCAAATGCAAATTTACAGGTGGCAATAATTGCCACAACAGTAGTTTTATATGTTTTCTGGGGGATTTTACATCACAAGATTAATCACGAATTGACGAGAAAAATAACAATTGAATATTTATTAATAGGTCTTCTTGGTCTTTCTATAATATTTTTCATATTCATGGGAGGAATTTAAATGCTTATCTCAATCGTTACCTTAAACTACAAAAAAGAAAATTTAACAGTTTTTTGCATGGAGTCTTTATACCAGCAGTTTAAAGAAGAATTTGAAAAAGACTCAGTAGAGCTTATTATTGTGGATAATGCTTCCGGAGGGGATAGTGTAAAGTTAATACAAAATGAAATTTTAAAGAAAAAATATAAAAATATTAAATTAATTGAAAGTGATGAAAATGGTGGCTTTGGCAAAGGTTGTAATCTTGGAGCAGGTCAAGCCAAAGGAGACTACATATTATTCTTAAACAACGACACTGTTGTAAAAGATGCGGGAATTTTGAAAATGGCAAAGTATTTAGACGATAATCCAAATGTTTCTATTTTGGGAGGACAGCTTCGAAATGTTGATGGATCACTCCAGGCAAGCGCTGGAAGTTTTTATACACTTTTTAAAGCAGTAATGCTTTTAACTGGTATGCAAAAACTTGGACTGCTTGATAAAAGCCCTAGGCAAATTAGCCGTGTTGATTGGGTAAAGGGTGGTTTACTTATGATAAAAAAAGATGTATTTGAAAAACTAAAAGGATTTGACGAGAAAATTTTTATGTATACGGAAGATATGGAGCTTTGTTACAGGGCAAAACTTAAGGGATTTCAAACTTTCTTTTTTCCCTTTACCTATGTTTTACACGCAGAACACGGTAGTACAAACAGAACCTTTGCAATCGTTAATATTTATAAAAACCTATTATATTTTTATAAAAAACACAGAAGCTTCGTTGAGTATCTGATATTAAAAACATTATTGTTATCAAAGGCTTATTTGCTTATTTTCCTAGGGGCAATAACCAATAATCAATATTTAAGGCAAACTTATAGACAAGCTTTAGAGGGGATTAAATAATGTCAAAAAATCCAAACATTGATTTATCAATAATAATTTTAACTTATAATACCAAAGATATTACGGCTGCTGCGGTACTTTCTATCGAAGAAAATTACAAAGATGAAGTTTCATCTGGGCAATATGAAGTAATTGTAGCTGATAACAAATCAACAGATGGAACGTTTGAGTTTTTTCAGGAATATAAAAAGAAAACAAAAATAAAAGCTTTTCATATTGTTGACAATGGCGGAAATCTTGGTTTTTCAAAAGGAAATAATAAAGGAGTTCCATATGCTACAGGAAAATATATT
Source organism: uncultured Gammaproteobacteria bacterium (assembly GCA_964460145.1). Lineage (GTDB taxonomy): Bacteria > Patescibacteriota > Microgenomatia > Levybacterales > UBA12049 > JACQHJ01. The sequence continues at coordinate 82,903 of CAYWPH010000001.1, forward strand.
TTGTTTCTAAATCCGGATACTATTGTTTATAAAGATACCCTAAATTACATGCTAGATTTTTTAGATAGCCACAGGCAGGTTGGTGCTGCATCATGTAAATTGATTAATAAAGATGGCCAAATAGATTTTAATTGCCACAGAGGTTTTCCTACTCCTTGGAATGCATTTTGTTATTTTTCAGGCTTGCAAAGACTTTTTCCAAAAAGCAAAATATTTGCGGGTTACACAAAAGGGTGGGAAGATTTAGATACTACGCATGAAGTAGACGCAGTAGAGGGAGCTTTTATGATCATGCTAAGAAGCGTTGGTGAAAAAGTCGGCTGGTGGGATGAAGATTATTTTTTTTACGGTGAAGATTTGCAATTTTGCTACGATATTAAAAAACTTGGATACAAAATATACTATATTGGAGAAAAAAGCATTATGCACATAGGTGGCGCATCAAGTGGAATTAAGAAAAAATCAGAAGGAATTACGACTGTAAACATTGAAACAAAAAAGAGATTACAAAAAGCCCGGTTTAACGCAATGAGGATATTTTATAGAAAAAATTATAGAAATAAGTACCCATTTTTAGTTTACTTTCTTATTGATAAGGCAATTGCTTTTTTAGAAAATAGAACTCTTGCCAAGCTAAGAGTAGCTGACTAATTTTATCCTTCGTTTAGCCAGGGAAATTTTGAAAAATCCACGTCTTTTCCAAACTTTTCTTTAAGGGTTGGATAGCTTTCATCTTTTTTACTTACGATTGGGTTTTCAACTGGCCATCCTCCAAATTGTTTTGTAAGAACTGGATCATTATATAAAACAGCTGGAGTTGGTTTTCCCTCAAAATATCCGGTTATCATATACATATATTCAGCGTCTTCATTTCCTAAAGCGCAGAATGAATTTCCCATTCCAAGTGGTAAATACAAAGTGTTTCTATCATTTTCTCCAAGAGGTATTTTTATAGCTTTTCCAAAACTGGGAGAATCAGTTCTAAAATCAACAATTACAGCAATAGCTTGTCCTTTTATTACATAAATGATTTTTTCCCAAGGTTCTGAATGAAATCCTCTAATAACATTAGGGTGGGAGTTTGAGTGATTCCATTGTGTAACGTTAATCTTTTTCCCTAAAACTTTTTCTAAATCTCTTAATTCAACTACTTCTCTAAAAAATCCTCTATCATCTTCAAAAGTGTCTCTTTTATAAATTAAAAGACCAGGTATTTCAGTAGTTTGGATCATTGGGGGAAAATCTGGGTCATTTGGAGAAAGTGCAAGTTTATATGGATTATCCATAAAAGCAATATAGCACAAGTTGGGTTGTTTTGACAAACAATTAATGCTAATATTAAAAAGCAAATATGAGGCTTTTAGTAACTGGTGGAGCAGGATTTATAGGCTCCCATTTCATTCTTTATTGGATGAAAAACTACCCCGAAGATAAGATTGTAAACATTGACAAGCTAACTTATGCTGCAAATATTGTAAATCTTAAAGCTGTTGAGGATAACCCAAATTATTCTCTTGAACATGCAGACATATGTGATCCCCAAAAGGTTGATAAAGTAATGAAAGATACAGATATCGTTGTCCACTTTGCAGCTGAAACACACGTAGACCGCTCCATTATGAATCCTTTGCCTTTTATTCAATCAAATTTTGTAGGAACCTATGTGCTTTTACAAGCAGCTAAAAAATACAATGTTAAAAGGTTTCATCATATCTCAACTGATGAAGTATTTGGAAGCATTCCTTTAGACGACCCTTCCCGATTTAATGAAGAGACAAAATACGATCCTTCAAGTCCATATTCTGCAACTAAAGCTGCTGCAGACCATTTAGTTAGAGCATATCACCATACATACGGACTCCCAATTACAATCAGCAATTGTTCCAATAACTATGGTCCCGCAATGTATCCGGAAAAATTAATTCCAATTGCAATAACAAATCTGTTAGAAGATAAACCAGTGCCACTGCATGGAGATGGAAGAAATATTAGAGACTGGCTCTATGTTGAAGATCATGTAAGAGCAATTGAGCTAATCCTGCAAAAAGGAAAAATTGGAGAAACGTATTTAGTAGGCGGAATGAATAAGGGTATTTCAAATTTAGAAGTAGTTCAAAAAATATTAAAAATAATGGGAAAATCAGAGGATTATATTAAATTTGTTAAAGATAGAGCTGGAAATGATAAAAAATATGACGTTGATTGGACAAAGATCAATAAAGAGCTTGGATGGAAGCCACTTCACAATTTTGATGAATGGCTTAAAAAAACAATTGATTGGTATGTAGAAAACAGAAGTTGGTGGGAACAGGTAAAAGCTAAAGACTATAAAGATATCCTTCATAATAATTTGGGAGGAAATATTGACCAGCTGTGAAGATTTTAGGAACAGGTTTAAATGGTTTAATTGGCTCAAGAATTGTTGAGCTCAATAAAGATAAACATACTTTTCAAAATATAAGTCGGTCAACAGGCGTTGATATTACTGATTATTCTCAAGTTTTAAATACAATTTCTTCCTCAGATGCGAAAGTTGTATTCCACGCAGCAGCATATACTAACGTAAAAGGTGCACAAAAAGAAAAGGATCTTAAAGAAAAAAGCGAGTCTTGGAAAATAAATGTAATTGGTACTCAAAATGTTGCAAAAGCTTGTAGTCAAACAGGAAAAAAATTAATTCACATTTCAACAGATATGGTAGTAGGTGGAGATGATATGCCTGAAGGTGGATTTAAGGAAGACACAGTTCCAAATCCATTAAGCTTTTATGCTGTTACAAAGTCAGAAGCAGAAAAAGTAGTGCAAAGTCTTTCAACTCCCTGGGTAATTATGAGAACAGCCTATCCCTACAGAGCTTCGTTTGAAAAACCGGATTTTGTGAGGTTTTTTAAAGACTTAATATCTAGTGGCAAATCGATTTCCGTATTAACTGATAGGCTTATTTCCCCAACCTTTATTGATGATCTTGCGGTAGTATTAGATGTTTTAGTAGAGAAAAACGCATCAGGAATTTATCACAGCGTTGGAAGCCAAATAGTCAGCGTATATGACGCAGTAATATTAGTTGCAAAGGCTTATAATTTAGACACTGGGTTAGTTGGTAAAACAACAAGAAAAGAGTTTCTTATCGGCCTTCCACCAGAGCCCTTTTCATCAGCCTTGAACAATGATAAAATTAGGGAGCTTGGTGTAGAAATGCACACTTTTGAACAAGGTCTAGAGATTATTAAAACACAAATATGACAATAACTTTTATTGGACACGGATATGTTGGACTGGTTACCGCAGCAGTTTTTGCAGATTTAGGTAATACTGTTTGGGTAATCGGACATACAGAAGGGAAAATTAACAATCTTAAAAAAGGAATAATTCCAATTTATGAGCCTGGGCTTTCTGAAGTAGTGCAAAGAAACGTTGCCGCCGGAAGGCTTTTATTTACAATGGATTATGATCAGGCAATTCCAGCCTCAAAAGTAGTTTTTATTGCAGTTGGTACTCCTTCTAAAGAAAGCGGTGAAGCGGATTTATCAGTTGTTTTTGAAGTTGCAGAGAAACTTGGAAAGCATTTAGACGGTTACAGCGTAGTCGTAACCAAAAGTACAGTTCCTGTTGGCACTTATAAAAAAACTAGAGAAATTATTGAAAAAGTAAAACCGGAAAGGTCGGAGTTTGATTTAGCTTCAGTCCCTGAATTTTTAAGAGAAGGTCAGGCTATTTCTGACACTCTGCATCCTGACAGAATCGTAATCGGAACTGACAGCCAAAAAGCTCAAGATCTTCTTATTGAACTGCATGAACCAATTGACGGTAATTATGTTTTATCAAATATTGAAACAGCAGAGATGATCAAATATGCAGCAAATGCTTTTCTTGCTACAAAAATATCTTTCTCAAATGCAATCGCAAAACTCAGTGAATTATCCAATGCTGACGGGCTAAAAGTATTAGAAGGAATTGGTCTTGATAAAAGAATTGGAAATCAGTTTTTGTCTCCTGGTGCAGGTTACGGCGGAAGTTGTTTTCCAAAAGACGTTAAGGCATTAATTTCTATTGCCAAGTCTTACGGTTATGATTTTTCTCTTCTTAAAGATGTAGATAATGTCAATCAAGATGCAATGGATGATATTGTAAGAAAAGCAAAGAAACTTTTAGGAGATAAAATAAATGGCGCAACAATTGCAATACTTGGTTTATCGTTTAAGCCAAATACCGATGACATGCGAGACGCTCCTTCAATACCTATCATTAACAGCCTTTTAAAGGCAGGAGCAAAGATTAAGGCATATGATCCGGTTGCAATGCAAAACGCAAAGAAGATTTTTTCAGGTATTGAATTTAGTGAAGACTCTTACTCGGCAGCAAGAGATGCAGATCTTCTAATAGTTATTACAGAATGGAATGAATTCAAGCAATTAGATCTGTCAAAAATAAAAGCAGTTATGAGAAATCCGGTAATTTTAGATGGAAGAAATATATATAACTCTGGGGAAGTTAAAAGACTTGAATTTACATATCAGGGCGTAGGTAGATAATGAATAAAAAAATTCTTATTACTGGTATTTTTGGATTTGCAGGAAACTATCTTGCACGTTTTCTTCTTACCCAAAAAGACGTTAAGGTTTTAGGTACATATCGCAGTCAAAAAAGTAAAGATCTTCTTTCAGACACTGCCTCTGATCTTGAGCTTTATCAGCTTGACTTAATGGACTACGAAAAAGTAGTAGAAGTATTAGAAAAATCTAAACCTGATGAAATTTACCATCTTGCTGCTTTGGCTTCTGCTGCAGCGAGTTTTGAAAGCCCGGGTTTGGTAATAACCAATAATATAATTTCTCAACTAAATCTTTTTGAGGCAGTGAGACTAAATAAGTTAAGTCCCAAAATAATGATAATTTCATCCGCTGAGATTTATGGAATAGTGGATCCAAATGATCTTCCTGTGGATGAAGATACTGTGCTTAAACCTGCAAGTCCGTATGCTGTATCAAAAATAGCTCAGGATTATATGGGACTGCAATATCATATTTCCTACAATTTAAACGTAATTAGAGCAAGGCCTTTTAATCATATCGGTCCGGGGCAAACAGATCAGTTTGCAACCAGCTCGTTTGCTAAAAAAATAGCTGAAATAGAAAAAGGTAAAAGAGAACCAATATTAACAGCTGGAAACTTAGATGCTAAAAGAGATTTTACAGATGTAAGAGATATGGTAAAAGCTTATGTTTTGCTTATGGAAAAAGGAATTGCAGGAGAAGTTTATAATATTGGATCTGGTAAATCATATAAAATGTCTGAGGTTTTAGATATTCTTCTTTCATACTCAGATGCAAAAATTAAAGTTGAAGTAGATCCAGCTCTTCTTCGCCCAAGCGATAACCCTGAGCTTTTATGTGACAATAATAAAATTAAAGATTTAACAGGATGGGCTCCTGAAATACCAATTGAGAAAACTCTAAAAGAAATACTTGAGTATTGGAGAAAAAACGTTTAATTAATGGATTTTAAAGCGTTCAAGGTCAGCTTCTACCATTATTTTCATTAGTTCTTCAAATGATGTCTTTGGTTCCCAGCCTAATTCTTTTTTCGCAAGTGAGTAGTCTCCTCTTAATTCAGTAATCTCAGTTGGTCTAAGCAGCTTTTCATTTGAGATTACATGATCTTCCCAATTTAAGCCAACATGTTCAAATGCAATTTTACATGCATCTTTCACAGAGTATGTTGTGTTTGTTCCGATAACATAATCTTTGGGCTTTGAATTTTGCAGCATAAGCCACATAGCTTCAACGTAATCTTTAGCATATCCCCAGTCCCTTTTTGAGTCTAAGTTTCCCAAATGCAATTTACCCTTTGCATCAATCAATGGTTCTCCGAGCTCATTTAAGGGAGGATTTTTAACGCCATTTTTTATACAAGCAGCAGCTACTGAAATCTTTCTCGTTACAAAATGCAAGCTTCTCCTTGGGCTTTCGTGGTTAAAAAGAATACCCCCACAGGCAAACATTCCATAAGATTCTCTGTAGCAGCGCGTCATCATATAAGCATAAGTTTTTGCAATTCCGTAAGGGTTGTTAGCGTCACAAGGGGTTTTTTCTGTTGCGGATTCTGCTTCAATATTTCCATAAATTTCCCTACTAGTTGCCTGGTAAAATTTTGCTTGAGAAGCAAAATGTCTTACAGTCTCCATTGCTCTTACTGGTCCTAAAGCTGTTACCTCACCGGTATAAAAAGGATGAGTCCAGCTGTCTGCAGGAATACTTTGGGCTGCTATGTTGTATACCTCATCGGGTTTGCTTTTTCGTACAGCGTTTGCAATACTTTCAATGTCAATTAAATCAGCAGCTTCAATCTTAATTTTTCCGTAGAGGTGAGTAATGTTTTCTTGATAAAAGTTTGTGGTATGCCTGATAGTTCCTGTTACCTCATAGCCTTTATCTAATAAAAGTTCTGCAAGATATGAGCCGTCTTGTGAAGAAACCCCGATAATAAGTGCTTTTTTAGCCATAGATAGATTAAATATTACTTTATCAAAAACTCATCCTTTTCACAATAGCAATTTTAAGCTACAATTGAGATTGAAAATATGGATACGTGTTTGGTCGCAGGAGGCGCTGGATTTATCGGTACACATCTTTGCAAACGCCTTCTTAATAAAAACCTAAAAGTCATCTGCGTAGATAATTTCGTTAGCAGTGCTCCTAAAAATATTGACAAGCTAAAAGAAAATAACAATTTTAGCTTTATAGAGCATGACGTGATAAAACCTTTGCCACAAGATTTAAAAGCTGATTTTGTTTTTAACCTTGCTTCACCTGCTTCTCCTAATCATCACAGCAAAATCAGCTATCATGCACTTGCCTTGGAAACCATGCTTGTTAATACAACCGGAACATTTGAGCTGTTAAAATTTGCTCAAAAAAATAATGCTAAATTTTTATTTACTTCAACCTCTGAAGTATACGGAGACCCCCTAGAACATCCCCAGAACGAAGAGTATAGAGGAAATGTCTCAACAACCGGTCCCCGCTCTGTCTATGACGAATCAAAAAGATTTGGTGAGACAATCACGGCATATTTTGTAAGAAACAATGGCGTTGATGCAAGAATTGCTAGAATTTTTAATACTTACGGCCCAGGCATGATGAGAGAAGACAAAAGAATGATAGTTGAGTTTATAACACAGGCGTTGGAAGGGAAACCGATAACAGTTTTTGGCGATGGAAATCAAACAAGATCTTTATGTTTCGTAGAAGATTTGGTTGAGGGACTAATTGAGTTAATGTTTAATCCTGATACGAAGGCAGAGGTGGTAAATTTAGGATCTGAAGATGAGCACAGTGTTTTAGAATATGCAAATCTTGTTAAAAAATTAACTAATTCAGATTCAGAAATAGTACTTTCTGAAAGCTTGCCGGTTGACGATCCCCATAAAAGAAAACCAGATATTGCAAAAGCAAAAAGGCTTTTAAATTGGTACCCAAAAATTGGCCTAGAAGAAGGATTACTGCAAACAATAGAATATTTCAAGAGTTTATGATTTAATTAGTTATACGATGAATGTAGTTATTGTTATTCCCACATATAATGAAGAAGGTAATATCGAGCGTCTAATAGAAATCTTAGAAAACGATATTTTCCCCAAAATCAAAAATCACAGAATGTCTATTTTAGTTGCTGATGATAGCTCTCCTGATGGAACCGCGGATATTGTAAGGCAGTATATGAAAAAGTTTGATAATATTGATATTTCTGTTGGGAAAAAGAAAGGGCTTGGAGCAGCCTACATTAGGGGAATGACTTATGCTGTTGAGAAAATGAACGCTGACGTTATGTTTGAGATGGATGCGGATCTTTTCCACGATCCTGCAAAAATTCCAGAATTTTTAGAAAAAATTGACCAGGGTTTCGATTTTGTAGTCGGTACTCGCTATAGCCAGGGCGGTTCAATACCAACTGACTGGGGAATTCACAGAAAAATCATGTCCGTATATGGAAATATATTTATCCGTCTTTTGTTTGGAAGAAAGGAAATACACGATTGGACCGGAGGATACAGGGCAGTTAAAAAAGAAGTTTTTTTAGCTGAAAAATCTAAGCTTGATAAGTTTACCGGATATACATTTCAGGTTGGATTTTTATATAACGCGGTTATGGATGGATATAAAGTTGCAGAAGTTGCCTTTGCTGCAAAAGACAGAACTAAAGGTAAATCAAAAATCCCAGGTATAGAGACGATTATAAGAACGCTTATATTTGTTATTTCAGTAAGAATAATTAAGGGTTCATTTGGAAAGTTTCTCGTTGTAGGGGGAATAGGTTTTTTCTTGCAATTAATTGTCTATAGACTTTTGATTAGCTCTTCAGAGCTTCCACTGGGAGTTGCCAATCAGTTATCAGCTCAGCTTGCAATATTTTCAAATTATAATTTAAACAATCTCTGGACATTTAAAAAAGAAAAATCAAGCAGTACTTTCTCATACTTTAGAAAAATGGGAGCATTTTTTGTAACTTCAAATACAGGAGTTTTCTTTATCCAATCCGGACTTATTCAGCTTGGTGAAATATTATTCGGCAGGGAATTTCCACTGCCTTACGTTTATTTTGTCTTAGCAACAGGAGTTTTGCTTATATATAATTTTACGATGTATAGATTTGTAATCTGGCGCAAAAAACCTCATTAATGAATAGACTTAAGTCAATTTTTAAATCTTTGAAAACTTTGGATGGTCTTATCTTAGTTTCGATTCTTCTGGTAGCTGCTTTTTTTAGGCTTTATAGAATAGCTGATTACATGACTTTTTTAGGAGATGAGGGAAGAGATGTATTGGTTGTTTATAACATTTTACAGGGAAAATTAACTCTTCTTGGTCCAACGTCTTCAGTTGGAGGATTTTTTCTAGGCCCAATTTACTATTACTTTATGACTCCTTTTTTGTTTTTATTTAACTACAATCCCGTTGGGCCTGCCGTTATGGTTGCATTATTCGGTGTTGCGACAGTTGGTCTTATTTATTTTATTGCATCAAGGTTTTTTAATAAAAGGGTAGCTATTTTTGCATGCGTTTTGTATGCAGTCTCTCCTTTGGTTGTTGCTTATTCAAGATCTTCCTGGAATCCAAATCCTTTGCCTTTTTTCTCACTCCTTACTCTTCTAACTCTTTTTGAAGCTGTCAGAAGAAAAAGCTTGAAGCTGATATTTGCCTCTGGGATACTGCTTGGAATTGCAATACAGCTTCACTACCTTGCTCTATTTTTATCCGCTGTAATGTTCTTCTATATTCTTTTTACCTCGCTTTTTAAAAATTTAAATAAAGACTCATTTGTTAATCTTTTTAAAAGATACTTAATACTTTTTGTTGGATTTCTAATTGGCTGGTCGCCGTTTTTGGCATTTGAATTTAGGCACGGCTTTCTTGATTTTAAAAGTATAACCAGTTTTATTTTGACCTCGGGAAATACAGGTTATACGGGAAATTTTTTTACAACTATTTCTGACGTATTCTTCAGGCTTTTTGGACGGCTAATTTTTACTTTTCCTCCCAAAGAACAGTTTTTCTGGCACAGCAGCCTAGTGTTAAATATCTGGATAGGTTTTGTATTGATAATTGCTATATCAGCAACACTTCTTTTGATTTATTATTTCTATAGATCTTTAAAGACAAAAGATGATAATTTTTATAAGTATTCACTTTTGTTTTTCTGGTTTGCTATAGGAATTTTACTTTTCGGTTTTTATAAAAAAGATATTTATGACTATTACTTTAGCTTTTTATTTCCTCTTCCTTTTATATTAGTAGCACTTCTTCTTAATTTTATTTGGGAAAACAAAAAATACATAAAAAGATATTCAAAGTATTTGGCACTTTTAATCTTTGCAGCTATTCTTTCCTTAAATCTATTCGGAATTCCTTTTAAATATGAGCCCAACAGGCAGTTAAACCAAATGAGATCAATAGCAGATTTTATAATGACAAAAACCAATACAAAGCCATTTAATTTTGCGTTGATTACCGGCGGAAACAGCGACCATGCTTATAGGTATTTCTTTACCATCTGGAATCATCCTCCAACTACAATAGAATATGAAGGAGCTGATCCTCAAAGAAAGTCTGTTACTGACCAGCTTTTTGTTGTCTGTGAAAGTCTTCCTTGTGAGCCAATAGGCCATTCTTTATGGGAAATTGCAGGTTTTGGAAGAGCGGAAATTGAAGATAGTTGGGACGTATCTGTATCTAAGGTGTATAAACTTGTCCATTATAAAGAGAAATGAAAGTAAAATAAATTTGCTTTTCAACAAAAAACCCCTTCCAAATTGGCGAGGGGTTTTTTATTATCTCTTAAAGACGAGAACATTAGGCAGCTCCGATCCTGTACATTCCTGTACCACAGACTGGACACTTTCCCTTAAGAGCTGGTTTACCATTTTTCATGGTTACTTTCTCTGCGTTTGGGTCGTCTCTTTTTGCTCTACATTTTACACAATACATTGTTGCCATATATTTAGTCACCCCCTTTCAATTAATAAGATATACCCGGAATCTTCAGTAAGTGAGTTTTTAAAGATATGAATAAAAGGATTTGTACTCCAATGATTGATGCTGTAAGAACAAATGTTTTTGTTAGGTCTTTAGCTAGGTACGGATATGCCGAATATGTTACTGTGACGGGCTTTTTTTCAGAAATTTTGGAAAAGACAGGCCTTGCCTCAAAAGTATTGGTTACTATTTGATGTATAAAGTTATGGCGTAAATCTGCAATTTGCTTTTGCTCCCTTGTTTTTCTCTTTTTAGCCATGTATAGAGGCAAGATTACACTATTGACATCATGGCTGTCAAGAGGCTAATATAAGTAAATATTATGCCAACAAATTTCCTCTTTTTGTCTATCGCCGTTATTTTTGTTTGGCTTGTTACTTTAACCTTTTTCTTTGCAAGAATTTTATCCCATTATAATAGGATTACTAAAGGAGTAAGCAATAAAAGTCTTAAGACAGTTTTGGAAGAACTGTTACAAGAAACAGAGATAAATAAAAAGGATATTGACTATTTAAAGCAGTATTCATTAAAATTGGAAAATGATGGCTTATTACACTGCCAAAAGGTTGGTTTACTTAGATTTAATCCTTTTAAAGACACAGGAGGAGACCAGAGCTTTATTCTTTCTTTAGTAGATGATAACGATACAGGAGTAGTAATCTCAGCCCTCTATTCAAGATCCGGTACAAGATGGTATGCTAAGAAGATAAGAAACGGAAAAGGAGTAGAGTACGATTTATCCGAGGAAGAGAAAAAGGTCTTAAGTGATTCACAGACTGCCAAATGAAAATACAGAAAAATACATTATTATTAATCTTTAGCGCTTTAGCATTATATTTCCTTTCCGCCGGAGCTTCATATTTAATATTCTCCCAGACAATCTCAAAAAATATTATGACTGCGCCTGTTCCTGCTCCAGTAGTTGGAACTAACGGGCAGGTTGCTTTTGACCCCAAGCTTCCAAAAACACAGGAATGTCCACTAAACGGAGTAAAGTATTCAACACAGCAGGAAGCGTGGTGGCAAAAACACAGACCTTTGGGAGTAATGATAGAAAACCACCAAGAATCAAGGCCTCAGTCAGGACTTTCTGGTGCAGACGTTATCTATGAAGCAGTAGCAGAAGGCGGAATTACAAGATTTTTGGCAATGTATTATTGTCAGGATGCTGGCCAACTTGGTCCGGTAAGGTCTGCAAGAACTTACTATGTTGATTTTGCATCAGAATATGCAGATTTTCCTCTGTATGCCCACGTTGGAGGAGCAAACCAGCCGGGACCGGCTGATGCCCTCTCCCAGCTTACAGATTACGGCTGGACTGCGTATAATGACTTAAACCAGTTCTCTATCGGCTTTCCAACATTTTGGAGAGATTACGATAGACTTGGAAGAACAGTAGCTACAGAACACACAATGTATTCTTCGGTAAGTAAGCTTTTAAGCTATGCGGCAAACAGCAGAAAATTAACAAACGTAAATGAAGAAGGAGAGAGCTGGGATAAAAAATTTGTCCAATATAAATTTACAGATGATGCTCCAGCTTCAGAGAGGCCCAGCAGTCAGCCTATTCATATAGCTTTTTGGGATAATCCGCAGTACGGCGTCGACTGGGTATATGATCCCAAAACAAATGAATATAAAAGATCAAATGGCGGCAAACCCCATACTGATTTAAATAATAAAAAACAGCTTACTGCGAAAAATGTAGTCATTTTACTAATGAAAGAGTCTAATGCAAACGATGGATATGAAAATAACGTTCATCTTTTATACCAAACCAAAGGAAGCGGAAAAGCTGTAGTTTTGATGAATGGTAAAAGAACAGATGCAACCTGGAAAAAAGCAAATAGAACTGCAAGAACAATTCTTACGGATAGCAAAGGTGCTGAGATTAAATTTAACAGAGGGCTAATTTGGTTTGAAATTCTGGCTACAGATGGTGAGTATAGCGTAAAGTAAAGAACACAATATATTTACAATCCTAAATCTTTGTTGTATAGTATCCTCAATACTGCCTTTATAAAAAGAACAAGTTATGTTTTCAGACCTTATTACATCTAAAGCCCGGGTGAAACTTTTGAACGTTTTTTTAGCAAATTCTAATGACATGCTCCATGTTCGGGAATTGGTCAGAAGAACTCATGATGAAATAAATGCTGTAAGAAGAGAGCTTTCCTTTTTAGAGAAAAAAGGGATTTTAAATAAAGAGCCAAGGGCAAATAGAGTTTATTATTCGCTTTCTAAAAACTATGCTTTTTACTATGATTTAATTAAAATCGGTTCTAAGAATATTGGTTTAGGTGAACAAGTTCTAAAAAACAGAGTAAAACTTGGTAAGATAAAATATGCTATGTTTTCTGGTCGTTTCCTTAGAAAAATAAAAGAACAACCGGATGAAGTTGATTTATTAGTCGTTGGAACAGTGGTTTTGCCTGAGCTTGCGCTTTTAGTTCGTGAAGAGGAAAAAAGACTTACAACAGAAATAAACTATACAGTTATGACAGAGGAAGAGTTTGACTTTAGAAAGAAAAAAAGAGATCCTTTTATACTATCTATCCTTTCAGGTTCAAGAGTAATGCTTATCGGTGATGAAGAAAGCATGCTTTAAATGAGAAGAAATCCTCGCTACGTTTTGTGGTTAATTATTGGTTTAAGTATTTTGGCAGTTTTTGTTAATTTGCCTAAAATTGGTAATTTTAATCCCAATGTTGTTTTTGAAAAACTGAATATTGCAAAAGAGCTTACCTTTAGAAAAGGACTGGATTTGGAAGGCGGAACAAGTTTAGTTTTACAAGCTGATATGTCAAACATATCAAAAGATCAAAAACAATCTGCTTTAGATAGCGCAAAAGTAGTTATTGAGAAAAGAGTAAATCTATTTGGAGTGTCTGAGCCAATTGTACAAACTTCTGTTGTAAACAGTGACTATAGAATAATAGTTGAACTTCCAGGGGTTACAGACACAGAGAAAGTAAGAGATCTTATTGGTACAACAGCCCAGCTTACGTTTTGGGAGCAAGAG
>CAYWPH010000002.1:0-39470 GCA_964460145.1 uncultured Gammaproteobacteria bacterium
GGTTCAAAAGATTTACCTAAGTATAAGGTTGAAGTAAAAAACATCAACTCATTTAATTTTGTTGAAAAAGCTATAAATTATGAGATAGAAAGACAGCTGGAAATGCTGCAAAAGAATGAAACTCCAACGCAGGAAACAAGAGGATGGGACGAGAATAAACAAAAAACAGTAACTCAAAGAGTAAAAGAAGAAGCAAATGACTATAGATACTTCCCAGAACCTGATATTCCCCCGATCAGATGGAAAGAGTCTGAAATAGATAAATTAAAAGAAAGTTTGCCCGAACTTCCTGATGAAAAACTTGTAAGATTTGTTAAGGAATATAATCTTTCAGCTTATGACGTGGAAATATTAACCAGAGATATTGACCTTGCTAAATATTTTGAGGAAGCCACTAAATTGGACACGAATGTAACACCAAAACAAATCGCAAATTACATCATAAACAAAAAAATAAATATAAATGAAATTTTACCTGCAAAGTTAATTGAAGAAATATTATCCATAAGTAAAATTGAAGAGGTATCGGAAAAAGAGCTAAGGAAAATAATTAAAGAAGTATTATCAAAAAATCCAAAAATTAGCGAGAGTTATAAAAAAGGCAACGAAAACGTTATACAGTTTGCAATAGGTCAAGTAATGTATATCTTAAAGAAAAAAATAGATACAAAAGTTTTAAGAGATTTAATACTAGAGGAGGTTAAATAAATGGAACACAGCAGCCCAGAACAAACTTCAACTGATTTAAAGCTTTCCGATTTAAAAAAGGTTCATAAAGAAGCATCTGCAATTGCTTCTGAAATAACCCCAGATTTAGAAGAAGAAAAAAAACCTTCAACATTACATGAAAGAAGAAAGTTAGTGAAAAGAATCTGGGATAAGCTTATTCCAAGAGAAAAAGAACATAAAAAAGAAGTTGTTGAAGCAATTAGAGAGGGAGAAATTGACCCACTAACGCAAATATATAATACAAGAGGGTTTAATCGAAGATTGGTTGAAGAAGCTGCAAGAATAGAAAGAGCTGCTGTAGCTGGAGAAAATACTGATTCCTGTCTTTTATTTTTTGACGCAAACGGTCTCAAGGGGGTTAATGATGGAGAAGGAGGACATGCGGCTGGAGACGAGTACTTGCAGAGAATCGCCCTTGCAATTTCCCAAGTTGCAAGACCTACGGATGTAGTAGCTAGAATTGGAGGAGACGAATTCGCATTGCTTCTTCCGACAGCTGATTTTGCAGCAGTCAAAGAGCTTTGGGAAAAAAGGCTTTTACCAGAATTACTAAGAAGAGGGGTAAGCGTATCGGCAGGAGTGGCTAGGTTTAATCGCAAAAATATAGACGGAAGCAAAAAACAAGCGGATAAAGCAATGTATCAAGCAAAAAAAACATCAAAAGTATACGGAACGAATGAAATGGTAGTATTTGGAGAAAGAAAAGCTTAATGGCTGATTTTGTACATCTTCACAATCATAGTGAATTTTCACTTTTAGACGGTCTTTCAAAAATGGAAGACATGGTTTCACGTGTTAAAGAACTAGGAATGAATGCAATCGCCATTACAGATCATGGCAATATGTATGGAACAATCAAATTTTATAAAGAGTGCGTTCTTCAGGGAATTAAACCGATTATTGGAGCTGAAATTTATATTGCAAAAAGGTCAAGAAAAGATAAAGAAGCCGGTATTGATTCTGACTCAAACCATCTTATCCTTCTTGCAAAAGATTTACAGGGGTATAAAAACCTCATGAAGATAATATCTGTTGCAGGACTTGAGGGATATTATTACAAACCAAGAACAGATTTAGAATTATTAAAAAAATATCATCAAGGGCTTATTTGTCTTAGTGCCTGCGTAAATGGCTTTGTTACTGAACCGCTTTTAAGAAACCAGGAAAAACTTGCCGAGGAAAGAGCGATAGCCTTATCTGAGATATTTGGGAAAGACAATTTCTACTTAGAACTCCAAAAACATGTACACATTCCAGATCAGGATATTGTTAATCCAAAATTAATTGAACTCTCCCAAAAGCTTGGTATTCCGTTAGTTGCTACAAACGATAACCACTATGTAAAACCTGACGACGCAGAGGGACAGGAAGCACTTTTGTGTATTCAAACACAAACACTGCTTGATGACAAAGACAGAAAACTTTCAATGATAGATTCCCCTGATTTCTATATTAAATCCCCTGAAGAAATGACTGGACTTTTTGTCCAAACGCCAGAAGCAATAGAAAACAGTGTAAAAATTGCTAGAGCGTGCAACGTTGAAATTCCGCTTGGCAAGTGGATTATGCCTATTTTTGAAGTACCAAAAGGAAAAACTCCAGCTGATGTAATGAAGGAAAAGGTTTCCGAGGGTCTTAAGAAAAGATATAAAAAAATTACAAAAGAAATACAAGAAAGAACTGACTATGAACTTTCGGTAATTTTAGGAAAAGGATACGAGACATATATTTTAATTGTCGCTGACTTTGTTGCTTGGGCAAAATCACAAGGCATTACAGTTGGTCCCGGAAGAGGATCAAACGCAGGCTCAATTGTTTCATATGCACTTGGAATATCTGATATTGATCCTTTGTTTTTCAAGCTTCCTTTTGAGAGATTTCTAAATCCAATGCGACCATCCCCTCCTGATATTGACCTTGATTTTGCGGATAACAGAAGAGATGAAGTAATTGAATACGTAAGGCAAAAATACGGACGAGATAAAGTTGCCCAGATTATAACTTTTGGAACCATGGAAGCAAGGGGTTCTGTAAGAGATGTTGGAAGAGTATTGGGATATCCTTACGCAATTCCTGATCGGATTTCCAAAATGATACCCCTTGGCTGGCAGGGACACGCAATGACAATTGATAAGGCTCTTGAGCAAAGTCCAGAGCTTAAAATAGCCTATACAATGGAGGATGACACAAGAAGACTTCTAACCCTTGCCAGAAAATTAGAAGGCGTAGCAAGACACGCATCAGTCCATGCTGCAGGAGTAGTAATTGCTGATAAAGACATTACTGAATACACTCCTTTGCAAAGAGAAGCAAATGGAGACAAAATAATTACCCAGTACGACATGTATTCAATCGGAGCTGATTTTGCAGGTGTTGGGCTTTTAAAAATTGATTTTTTGGGTCTTCGGAACCTAACCATTATTCAGGAAGCTTTAAGATTTATTGAAGTAAACCAGGGAATTAAAATTGATTTTTCGTTAATTTCATTTGAGGATGAAAAAACATATAAACTTCTTTCTTCCGGTGAAACAACCGGAATATTTCAGCTTGAGTCTCCTGGAATGAGAAGATATATAAAAGAATTAAAGCCTACTACTATTTTTGATTTGCAGGCAATGGTTGCTTTATACAGACCGGGTCCTATGGCAAATATTCCTGAGTTTATAAAAAGGAAAAATAATCCAAAACTGATTAGATACCCGGATCCAAGACTTGAGGATGTTTTAAAAGAATCATATGGAATAATTACTTTTCAAGACGATATGTTACTTACCGCTATTAAAGTAGCAGGCTACTCCTGGCTTACCGCAGATAAGCTTAGAAAAGCAGTTGGTAAAAAAATCCCGGCTGAAATGAAAAAAGAACACGATAATTTTGTAAACGGGTGCGTTGCAAACAAAATGACTAAAGACAAAGCTGAAAGCCTTTGGATATTATTTGAACCATTTGCAGGCTACGGATTTGGTAAAGCCCACGCAGCCTGCTATGCTACTATTGCTTTTAGAACTGCCTACCTTAAGGCGCACTTTCCGGCAGAATTTATGACTGCGCTTTTAACTGCTGAATCAAGAGGCACAACAGGACCAATAAAGAACGAAAAAATCTCCCAGGCAGTAGCTGAGTGTAAAAGACTAAATGTAGAAGTACTTCCCCCTGATATCAATAAATCAGACTCTGAATTTGCAATTGAAGATAAAACAAAAATTAGATTTGGACTTTCTGCAATAAAAAACGTCGGAGAGGCAGCAATTAGAAATATTTTGGAAAACAGAGGAAAAGGACTTTTTAAAACCTTTGAGGATTTTTGCCAAAGAGTAGATCTTTCAACAATCAATAAAAAAACAGTTGAAAGCCTTATTAAGGCAGGAGCGATGGATAGTTTTGGAAAAAGAGCAAAACTTTTAATGGATTACCCTGAAATTGTAGATAAAGCTTCTAAGAAGAAAAAAGAAGGAGAAAGCGGACAAGAAAGTCTTTTTGGAGACGACGACCCGGTTAATACTCCTTCCTTTTCTATGACTTCTCAAGATATTGAAGAATTTTCGCAAAATGAAAAACTTGCTTTTGAAAAAGAATTTTTAGGCTTTTACCTTACTGCGCATCCTCAAATGAATAACCTTTTACAACTTAAAGCTCAAATTACGCATGAAATAGACGCTCTTGAAGAAGAAAGAGAAGAAAAATCAGTAATTGTAGGCGGAATTATTGAAACTATCAGAAGAATATTTACTAAAAAATCAGGCAAGGAAATGGCATTTATAACTATTGGTAATGAAAACGGCACTTTGGTTGAATGCGTTGTGTTTCCGAGAGTTTTTGATATGTATAAAAGCATTCTTACAAAGGAAAATGTAGTTTTAATTACAGGAAAAATCGACTCAAAAAATGACAAACCAGTAATAATTGCAGATAAAATCCATGTTTTTAACAATTTTTCTTCTTGACGCAAAGCCAATTTACCCGTAAAATTAGAGTCATGGTTTCATTTGCAGCAGAGCCTATTTTTAATATTGGCAATTTTGCCGTTACAAATGCATTTTTAGATACTATTTTGGTTGACAGTCTTATCGTCGGACTTATTGTAGCTGTCAGAAAGCGTTTAAGCCTTGTTCCAGGAAAACTACAAACAATAGTAGAATCTCTTATATCTGAGTTTTACAGCATTACCGAGTCTGTTGCCGGAAAAAAACGCTCTCAAGATATTTCCATTTTTTATGACTTTTTTTATATTCATATTACTAGCAAATTGGACAGGACTAATTCCAGGAGTTACAGCTATCGGGATTAAAGAAGGACACGAATTAATCCCCCTACTTAGACCTGCAACAAGCGACTTTAATGTAACTTTAGGCCTTGCTTTGGTTTCTGTTGTTGCAACGCATATTCTTAGTATCAAAACTGTTGGAATTGCTGATTATCTTTCCAGGTACTTCTCATTAAATCCGATAAACCTCTTTATCGGATTTTTAGAAATTATCTCTGAAATTACAAAAATAATTTCTTTGTCTTTTAGACTTTTTGGAAACATTTTTGCAGGAGAAATAGTCTTAGGAACTGTTAGCACAATGTTTGCCGTTTTATTTCCCCTTCCCTTTTTAATGCTTGAGGTCGTGGTAGGGCTTGTCCAGGCATTAGTTTTTTCAATGTTAACAATGGCATTTATGGCAATTTTAATGACACCGCATCACATACAAGCTAAGGAGGTGAGTCATTAGTGGAATTTAGTATTTCCGGAGGTTTAATTATTGCAATCGGAGGACAGATGGCAGCTTTAGCCATTGGTCTAATTGGCGCGAAAGCTATGGAAGCAATCGGCCGAAATCCAGAAGCATCGGGAAAGATTTTACCAGCAATGCTTTTAGGAATGGCATTTGCAGAAGCTATCGCTATCTATTCTTTGATTTTAGCTTTCACAGGTTAAAAATATGGAATTTTTAAAATCCCTAGGGTTTGATCCAATTATGTTGGGTGCTCAAATTCTAAATTTTTTAATTATATTTTATCTTTTAAAACGCTTTTTATATAAGCCTGTTATGGATATGGTCAAAAAGCGTGAAGATAAAATTACAGAGGGACTAAGGAAAGCCCAAGAAGCTGGCCTAACGCTTGAAAATGCGCTAATAGGGGAAAAGAAAATTTTATCTAAGGCTCAGGGTGAGTCTCAAAAGATAATTGAGGATGCAAAACTACAAGCTCAAGAACTCTCTTTACAAATGGAAGAAAATGCAAAAGCCAAAACACAAAGATTAATTTCTGATGCAAGGTCTCAAATTCAGCAAGAAACAGCTGAAGTTGAAAAAAGAATTTCAGAAAAAACAAGCCTTTTGGCAAGAGAAATTCTTTCTAAATCATTAAGCGGGGTATTTAGCCAGGATGAGCAGAAAAAAGTAGTTGAAAAAGCTTTAAAAAACATAAAAAAGGCAGATTAATATGAAACAAATTAAAAAACTGGTTATTGCAAGTTATACAAAAAATTACTTGGATGAGAAAAAGGTGGCAAAAATAGCAACCTATCTTTCTAAAAGTGAGCTTAGAGAGTATATAAAAGCTCTAAGGGCATTTGAAAGACAAAATACAGTTGTAGTTACCTTGACAGATGCTAACGAAAAGACAGTTGTAGAAGATTTTTCAAAACTTTTTAAAGATAAAAAAATTGTTATAAAAGAAGATAAGTCTTTAATCGCAGGAGTAAAAATTGAAGACTTTGATGATGTCTATGAATTTAACCTAAAAGAAAAGATTAACAATATAGTCAGTTTTATTAACCAGTAAATATGCAAAAAGCAGATGAAATAATTAAAAATCTAGAAAAAAAGCTATCCAGCTTTGACGAAAAATTGGAAGTTAAGAATGTAGGAACTGTTGTTAAAAATACAGACGGTGTTATTACGGCAACCGGTCTTTCCAAAGCTGTTATGGGAGAGCAGGTTGAGTTTGAAAACGGATCTAGCGGTATAATATTAAACCTTGATGAAGATAGCGTCTCAATTATTCTTTTAAATAACGCCGATAGCATAAGTGAAGGAAACAGCGTAAAAACAACAGGAAAACTTTTAAGCATTAACGTGTCTGAGGATATTTTGGGAAGAGTTGTAAATCCACTTGGACAACCGCTTGATGGAAAAGCAAAAATTAAAAAAGGAAAAGATATGCCACTTGAAAAAATTGCCCCGGGAGTTGTTGAAAGAGAACCGGTTAATACTCCATTAAAAACTGGAATTAAGGCAATTGATGCTATGATTCCAATCGGAAGAGGACAAAGAGAGTTAATTATCGGAGACAGGGGTACAGGAAAAACAGCTGTTGCAATTGATACAATTATTAACCAAAAACAAACACATGCAAAAGGACAAAAACCTGTTTACTGCGTGTACGTTGCAATCGGACAAAAGCAAAGCACAATCGCCCAGGTTGTTGAAAAACTAAGAGAAACCGATGCGCTTGACTATACAACTGTTGTTGTTGCTTCTGCTTCAGACCCTGCTTCACTTCTCTACCTTGCTCCTTATGCCGGTGTTGCAATTGCAGAGTATTTCATGGAAAAGGGAGAAGATGTATTAATTATTTACGATGATTTAACAAAACACTCCTGGGCATACAGACAGATTACCCTAGTACTTAGAAGACCGGCAGGAAGAGAGGCATATCCCGGAGATATTTTCTACCTTCATAGTAGACTTTTGGAAAGAGCTGTAAGAATGAACAAGCAAAACGGAAACGGATCAATAACTGCTCTTCCAGTTATTGAAACACAGGCAAATGATCTCTCAGCATACATTCCAACTAACGTCATTTCCATTACTGATGGACAGATCTTTTTCCAAACTGATCTTTTTTATAGCGGGATGAGACCGGCTATTGATGCTGGAAATTCTGTATCAAGGGTAGGAGGAGCAGCACAAACTCCAACAATGAAATCAGTTGCTGGTAAAATGAGACTTGAAATTGCACAGTTCAATAACTTGGCTGCTTTTGCACAGTTTGGAAGTGAACTTGACGAAGCTACTTCAAAACAGCTTGAAAGAGGAAAAAGAACAATTGAAATATTAAAACAGTCTCAGTACCAACCTCTTGCCGAGGCACTTGAGTATTTAAGTATCTGGCTTGCAACAAGTGGAAATTTGGATGATGTAGCACTTGAAAATATTTTGAAATTTGAGAGTCAGTATCACGACTTTATGAAAAGAAAATATGTAAAAATAATTGATGAATTAGGCAACGGTCAAAAACCAACTGAGGATTTAATAAAAAGAATTGAAAAAACAGTAATAGAATTTAAAAAAATGTTTAAGGAATAATATGGCAACACTGCTTACTTTAAGAAGAAGAATAAAAACAGCAAGAAATGTTTCTAAAACGACTAAAGCTATGCAGATGATTGCAGCGTCAAAGCTTAAAAAAGCCCAAAATGCAGCAGTTTGCTCAAAACCATATGTACAAAAACTTGAAGAATTATCAAAACAAATGTCTGTAAGAACTGATAAAGATAATTTAAGCGAATATATGTTAAAACCAGAAAACACAAACTCAAAACTATATATTGTTATTTCTCCTGATAAGGGACTCTGTGGGGGATTGGTAACAAATCTAATGAGAGAGGTTGTAAGGATGGATGATAAAAGTAAAAATTTCTTTATTACAGTTGGCAAAAAAGCCGAAAATTATGTATCAATGTTAAATAAAGAGATCATCGCTTCATTTCCTTTTGGAACTACCCTTCCCTCTTTTGAGATTGTTTACCCGCTTGCTAATATTATTGATGAATATTTTCTGCAAAAAAAAGTTTCCGAGGTAATTATTATTACAACTAAATTTACCAATGTGTTTACCCAAGCTCCGCAAATTTCAACACTTTTACCAATTACTCTTTTAGAACAAAATCAACCAACTGAAAGCACAATGTTATTTGAACCAACAATGCAAGAACTTCTCCCCGACCTATTACAAAGATATATTGAAATGATGCTTTATCAAAGTATTTTGGAAAGCTACGCCTCAGAACAGGCATCAAGAATGATTGCGATGAAAAATGCAACCGATAATGCTTTGGATATAATTGAATCCTTAAAACTTATGTACAACAAATCACGACAGGAAAAAATAACAAATGAACTCTTAGATATTACAGGAGAAATGCAATCTGTTTATGGATAAAAATATTGGAAAAATCATTAGAATTGCCGGTCCGGTTGTTGACGTTAGATTTGATGGTGAAACACCACAAGTTCATGAAGCGCTAACGGTTGATTTGGGAGAGAGAAATGAATTGGTATTGGAAACCGCCCTTATTATCGGAGACAGTGAAGTAAAAGCTTTGGCAATGGGATCAACTGATGGACTCTCCCGAGGAACCTTGGTTAAAAGAACTCTTGCTCCAATTAAAGTTCCTGTAGGAATTAAAACCTTGGGGAGAATATTTAATGTTTTAGGAGATCCAATTGATGGAGAAAAATTTGATAAAACCCAAAAAGACGTAATACTGGAACCAATCCATAGAAAAGCTCCGACCCTAATTGAACAGGAAACAAAACCGCATATTCTGGAAACCGGAATTAAGGTTATTGATTTGATCGCTCCGTTTACAAAGGGAGGAAAAATAGCAGTCTTTGGAGGAGCAGGAGTAGGAAAAACAGTAATTGTTAAAGAACTTATAAGAAACATCGCTATGGAACATAAGGGCCACAGCGTTTTTGCAGGAGTTGGGGAGCGAACAAGAGAAGGAAATGACCTCTGGCTTGAAATGAAAGAAGCAAACGTACTAGATAAAACTGTAATGGTATTTGGCCAAATGAATGAACCGCCTGCAAACAGAATGAGAGTTGCATTAACAGGACTTACAATGGCTGAGTATTTCAGAGACGTTAAAAAAGAGGACGTCCTCCTTTTTATTGATAATATTTTTAGGTTTGCCCAAGCTGGATCTGAAGTTTCAGCACTTTTGGGAAGAATGCCATCAGCTGTAGGATACCAGCCTACACTTTCGTCTGAAATGGGAGAACTTCAGGAAAGAATCACTTCTACTACAAGGGGTTCTATCACTTCAGTACAGGCTGTGTACGTTCCCGCAGATGACTATACTGACCCAGCACCAGTAACAGTCTTCTCGCATTTAGACGCAACGATTACACTTGAAAGATCCATTGCAGAACAAGGTATTTATCCGGCTGTTGATCCCCTAGCATCCACTTCAAGAATCTTGGATCCAAATATTGTTGGCATTGATCATTATGAGGTAACCCGCGGAGTTCAAAAAGTTTTACAAAGATACAAAGATCTTCAGGATATTATCGCAATCCTTGGAATTGATGAACTTTCAGAAGAAGATAAATTAACTGTAACAAGAGCTAGAAAAATACAAAAATTCCTTTCCCAACCAATGTTTGTAGCCGAAGTATTTACCGGAACTCCCGGAAAATATGTAAAGATTGAAGATACAGTAAGAGGATTTAAAGAAATACTGGATGGCAAACACGACAAGCTCTCAGAACAGGCATTTTACATGAAAGGTTCAATTGAGGAAGTAGTAAAAGAGGGAAAATAATGGCGCTTTTGTTAAAATTAATTACTCCAACAGCTACAATACTTAGCGAAGAGGTCGATGAAATAACTCTCCCAACAGTAAATGGCGAGATTTCTATTTTGCCTGGACACGTTGATCTTTTAACAAAGGTCGTTGCTGGCGAAATGATTATCAAAAAGTCGGGAAAAACACAGGGTTTTGCTATTTTTGGAGGATTTTTGGAAGTTTCTAAAAACCAAGTAAATATCCTAGCTGATTATGCAGTCAGAGCTGAAGATATTGAGATTGGGAAAGCAAAAGAAGCTTCCGAAAGAGCCCAAAAAGCTATGAAGGAAAAGGTAAGTGAAAAAGATTTCAGAATTGCTGATGCCGAACTAAGAAAAGCGCTTCTTGAACTTAAGGTTGCCACAAAACACAAAAAAATGCATTAAATAAAATACTCCCTTCCTTGCTCTTTTATCTCTAATTTCATAAAATATGCTTACTGCCGAAGTAACTCAGTGGTAGAGTAGCTCTTTCGTAAAGAGCAAGTCGTGAGTTCGAATCTCACCTTCGGCTCAAAGGGCGGCTCCCTTAATAGACTAGGCTGACCTAGTGCATCCTTGATTAAGGCATACAGGGGGCGAAACCTTAATCACTATTTATGAGAAGAAGATCAAGATTAAACGCAACAATTCAAAAGAAAACAAGAAAAACAATGTTTTTTAGTATTCTTGGCATAATAATTGTGCTATTTTTACTTTTTAAATTTGGTGTATCAGCGCTTATTAACTTTAGTCTTTTTTTATCAGGACGCGGTGGGGAATCAAATTTAGCAAGTAATCAAAGCTCAATAAACTTTATTCCCTCCCCTGTTTTAAATCCAATAGTATCAGCTACAAATAGCGCTCAAATAATTATTACAGGAATCTCCCAAAAGGATAGGAAAATTGAATTATTTTTAAATAGCAAAAAAGTTGATGAAGTAGATACAACTGATAATGGTGAATTTAGATTTGAACCAACGCTTAAAAAGGGAACTAATGCTATTTCCGTAAGAGCAGTATATAAAGATAAGAAAAGCGATGCTTCTGAAAAATACAGTGTGGAATATAAAGATACTCCTCCAAAACTTGAAATCTCTTCCCCATCAGATGGAGCATCATTTAAAAAAGAGGATAAATCAGTAGAAGTTAAGGGACAGACTGACGCAAATGTAACAGTAACAGTAAATGGTTTTTTTGCTGTAACCAGTGAAAATAATAGCTTTTCATATGTTCTTCAACTTCGCGATGGAGACAATGAAGTAAAAATTGTTGCAGTTGATAACGCGGGAAACCAAACAGAAAAGACCTTGAAGGTTAACTATTCTCCGTAAGGCCGGCTAAAATCCAAACCCACTGCAGTATAAATACATAAAAAAAACTGTTTATAAACAAGCTGTTTACCAAAAGTCCACAAAGAACAGAAATAAGTACTATAGATATTGGGTTTTTTTGCTTTAATTTTGCAAGTAAGAATATTTTGTAAATAAGATAAATATACAGAGCAAAACCAACTATTCCGACTGTTGCAAGTACAAACAGAAAACTATTGTCCGTTCCAGCGCCAGAATGCGTAGTTTCCCATTTAGAATCATTTAAATTTGCGTATTTGTTTTGAGCGTATCTATATGCGTTAAATCCAACTCCAAATATGGGATTTTCTCCTATAATTTTAAGAGCAACTTGAGCTGACTCTATCCTTTGCTGTGAAGAGAAAACTCTAAATAAGTTAGTTCCTTCTGTTTGAAAAGCTTTTGGAGAAAGAAAAATAAAAGCTACAAAAGGAATTAAAACTAAAATTAAAAGCTTTACTTTTTTTATTAAAATTAAAAATACACTAAGGCTTACTAAAAGCATGATAAGCGCACTTCTTGAATATGTTAAGTAAATTGAAATAAAGTTAATAATCGATAAAACCAGCGTAAAGATAAATATATTTCTTTGTCTTTTAATATACGACTGCCAGGAAATAAAAAGTAGATAAATTAGAGAGATTACTAAAAATGCCCCTGCAAAATTTGGATCTAGAAAACTTGAAAACAGTCTGTATAAATGCTCGTCCCAGCCTAAATAAAAAAGATTTCTTAAACTTGGATAAAAGAAAAATTGAATTAGACCCACAATTAAAACCGTACCTATTGGAACTATGAGAAGATACTTAAACTTTTTAATAAATTCCCTGTCTCTTGTCACTAATATAAAATATATTGATGAGTATAAAATCCATCTTACTAAATATAGAAATGAGACAAAAAATTCATTTAGAGTCAAATTAACGAAATTGATTGCTAACGAAAATAAGCCTATTATAGAAAACAAAAGTATTGGTCTAAGTAATTTGAAATTAGTTTTTTTGATTTTTTTAAGATCTAAAACTACCCAAAGTGATACTGTAATAAAAAAGACAATATCGTTGACACTAACAGAAATAGAACCTGTTTGAATTTTTCCAATTTCAACTATTGGAAAAATAATTAAAAGAAAAACTAATAAATAGTTTAATATTCCCATAACTTCCTATCTAAGGTGTATAGCTTTACATTTGTTGTTTTATTATAGTAAATAAGTTTCCAATTAGAAAACTTTTTTGGTAAGTTGGAGTTTTGAGTCGCAATATAGTTAAATTTATCTCCTTTTTTAACCCATGATGAGTCAATAAAGGGAAAGTCTACATAATATAGATTATGGAACCCGTATAAAAGTACTTTGTCAGTTACCTTAATATTATTTTTAAAGTAGTTATCAGTATCATAGAAATCCCCATAATTAAAATTTAAGTTTTCTTTTAGAAAATCTGATTGAGGTTTATTATTTAAAATAACTGGAATGTATTTTGCATTAGCTAATCCTCTATATCCTATTGAAATAAAGGAGACAAGAATTACTAAAACTATTAAATAATTTTTTAAATTTACTTGTTTTGTTTTCGAGATTGCATATGCACAAAGAATAGAAAGTATTGGAAGATATGGAAGCAAGAATCTTGTCCCCCTAAAGTATTGGGTAAAATACCAAGTAAAAAAAGATATTACGGAATATATAAAAAGGTATTTTATCTTTATGTTCATGTTTTTATAAAAAATTATAATTAAAGGAAGAAAAATAAGGTAAAGAGGAGAAATCGGATCATTTGTGTATATAAATACAGTGAGAAAATCTTTTGGGAATAAAAATAAGTTTGGAACATTAATAAAATTTCCTGAGTCAACCGGAATGCTAAAATAAGGATAGAAAGGATTTCCCGTATTTAAATATGAAAAAATAAACCAGGGAAGCGGAATAACTATGCAAATTAGTGTAAAAATCGAAATATTACTAAATAATGTTTTTAAATTTTCTTTATCATTTATGAATTTATATATAAAAAGTATTATAAAAATTCCTATACTGCCAAGCGAAGCAAGCTTTGTTGTAACAGCTAAACCCAAGACTAAGCTACTTAAAAATAAATATTTTCTCTCTTTTTTCTCAATAAACAGAATAAAAGCAAAAATTGTTAAAACCTCAAAAAAAGTTCTTGCCAAATCTACATAGGAGCTAATAGATAACCATCCAACTACTAAATTGGAATAAAAAATAAGTGCTGCGATAAGAGACAAATCAACCGATATAAATTTTCTAGATAGTTTATAGATAGTTATCAAAGTAAGTATTCCAAAAATAAAATGAATAAATTTTGCCAAAATCTCATTTCCAAAAGACAATGCTCCAATATAAGTCATTTCCAAAAGCTTTGGCATATCTGAGTAGTAAAGCAATATTCCTGGAATATGAAAAATATTCTGGTTTTCTAAATAAATTTTAGGAAGAGTCAGATGGTACCAAAGAGCGTCAAACGAAATTTCCGGACCCAGTACTCCTATTAAATTTATAAATATCTGGGTGGAAAGCAACAATAATATAAATTTTGATAAATTACTTAGGCTTTTGGTATTAAAATATATTTTATTAAACGGATTTATTCTTACAAAATAGAAAATGGCAAAAATAAAATAAATTAAGGTTATTAAGATTACATTAGTTTTACTTAAAAGATGAGCTAAACCTAAAAAAAATATTAAATATGAATATATTCCAATTAAACCTGCAAGTTTAAACATATACCTCCTTTACAAAGTAAAAAAATTACAAATGCAGTTAATATTAAAATTGACCAAATTATGAAAATTATGAGGTATGTGTTTTTTGCCATAAAACCCAAAGCTTACTTCTTACTAGAAACGAATGGAAACTCATCATAAGGGAAAAAATTAATCCACTCATTCCGTCAAGAAAGCCAAGTTTTAGAAAATAGTTTAATATAAACTTTCCAAAAGGATAGCTTACAATATCTAAAGCTGTAACTTTAATCTTTTTTTCATATAGCTCTTGAGCTCTTATTGTTGAATAAAAGTTTACTTCTTTTAAAAACTCATCTATGGATTGGTGAGGATAATGCAAAAGATAATTATTAAACTCGCCAGTTTTCCCATTAACTTGCCATACTTCGTGAACTTTACCCATCCAGATTCCGGCGCCTCTTTTAGCAAGACGAAGAAGGCTTATATTTCCAGTTTCACCATGTTTTAACATCTTACCCCAAATAATATCTTTTCTTTTTATAAAATATCCATCCTTTTCTTGTCCTTTTGAGTTAATGATTATTGTATTTATTTCTTCATGAAGCTCGCTGTCTACTCTTTCATCTGCATCTATGAACAAAACCCATTTTTTTGTAGTTTTAGAGAGTCCAAAATTTCTTTGATTTGAAAAATCTCCGTTTAAATCGTTTTTGTAGGTTTTAATTTTCTTATTTTCAAGACTTTTTACAATTTCAAGAGTTCTATCGGACGAATTATCATCCACAATGATTATCTCGTCTGCCCATGCAACAGCTTCGAGACAATCTATTATATTTTTTTCTTCGTTTTTTGTAAGAATAACTACGCTAAGCATTTTATTACCTTTTATCTATTGTAATTCCTCTTCTTCCTTCAGACAATATGTATAGTACTTCTCCGCCTCTTTCTTTGGGCTTTTTACCATAAAACCACAAAAGATATTCATAATTATTTGTAAAGCTCTCAAACTGACTTCCTTCACCTTTTCCTATTATGGATATTGTTTTATTGCCTGAATCTTTAATGATCTTTTTTACAGCTTTTGTCCTGTCATAAAGGTTTGGGCCAAAATTTTTCTTTGATCCTGTAAAATAGTCATTTGAAATTAAATGAAAAACATTCATAAAAGATATTATTATTACTATTGAGAGAATAGCTAAATAAATTCTCCTTTTTTTTGAAATATGATCTAAAAATATTGAAATCACTAAAACAGTTGGGATAAATAGTGACATCAAATACGCATCAGAGGCAGTTTTACTAAATAAAATCCCTCCAGTTAAAAATAGTAAAAATAGGAATAATAATAAAATCCCTAAATCTGTTTTTCTTGATATGGTATTTTTAATTAATTTATTAAATAGTACGAAAATACTGAATATGAATATAATTAAAGAAAGTATTCCGTTTTGCATAAATACAAGTTTTCTTATAAATTCATAAAAATAATCAAGAATTAGAATATAGGGTTGAAAATTTGCATTTCCACCTTCAAATAACTTTATGACAAAAGAAATACCCTTATATAAAATCCATCCTCCAAAAACTATTGTCTGAGGAAAGCCATTTTTAATATCATAAAGTAAAATTGGAAACATTGGAATTACAAAAGCAATAAATGAAAGAACTAATATTTTTTTATTTAATATGTTTTTAAACCAATATAACTTTTTAGTAAATCCGAAAAGTAATATTAGAAAAAAAAGTATTGTAAGAATTGCTGTCTGAAGCTCAAAATTATATAAAACAGTAAGGAAGAAAATTGATAGCGGAAAATAGTATTTGTTTCCTTTTATAAAGCCAAAAAGAGAATAAAAAAATAAAAGTATAAAAATGGGAATAAGACTAGTATGATAAGCCATTCTAGAGCTTAAGATCACTACCGGAGAAAAACCATAGATAAGTAATGAGAATAAAGCAACTTTTAGCGAGAAAACTTTTGATACTAATTTATAGATTAAGATTACAATTAATCCATCTACTAAGGCTGTAAAAATGAAAGGCATTACGGGATTAAAATTAAATATTTTAAATAATATTAAGATAATGTATGTCCACAATGGTCCTTGGTGAAGCCACAAATGACTTGAAGTTATACCAACTAAAGGAATTTGATCTGATAATATTGCGTTTTTTGCTGATATAAAAAACCACCCCTGATCTCCTATGAATGGCACTAAGCTATCAATTTTGTAAAGTCTGATAAAAAATGCTGATAAAAAAATAAATGATAAAAATAATGTAATTTTGTTAATATTTAAAAAAAATTCGATAATTGTTGCTTTTAAAAAGCCAAAATGTTTTTTAAAATAGTAGTATCTGCTTTTTCTAAATATTTCATCCCTGTTTTTTAAAAGTTTAGTACTTGTTCCCCATTTATGTATTAATTTTGATCTTGGGTCTATGAAAATTTTATATCCCTTTTCTCTTACTCTTTTACATAAATCGAATTCTTCAAAATATAGAAAAAAATTCTCATCAAAACCTCCAATTCCATCAAACAGTTCTTTTCTTATAATTAATGCTGTTCCTGGAACATTATCTACCTCTTTAAGATTTTTATCTTTCCAATCTTTTACCCAATAATCTTTTGAAATAGGATTATTAGGTAATAATTTATCTATAAATGAAAGTTTTATAAGTGCTCTAAGAGGCGTAAGTTCTCTAGCACCTTGCTCCATAATCATATTGTCAGTCGTATAAAGCAAAGGAGAAATTATGCCAATTTTTTTATTTTTTTTAAAGTTACTTATTAGGGGAGATATAATATCTGTTATAAACACAACATCAGGGTTTAGGATAAACAAATATTCACCTTTTGCGTATTTTGCTCCCAAATTCATACCAGCACCATAGCCAAGGTTTTTTGGAGACGAGATGTATTTTAAGTTTTTATAATTTTTGGTAAGTAGTGATTTTTGAAGATTTTTATTTTCACTGTTATCAACAATTATTACTTCGTATGATTGTTTTATTTTCAAATTATATAAACTATTCAAACAATCAAATAAATCTTTCTCATTTTTATAGTGAACAATAATTACAGATAATTCAGTTTTATTATTCATTTCATTAACTATCTTTTTTAATAATAAGCTCCTTTAAAATCTTTTCAAGATTTTTTATTTGTATCTCCCATGTCCATTGATCCTCAACCCATTTTCTAGCATTTTTACCCATTTCTTCGACTTTATCTGGATGCTCAAGCAGATATATAATTCTATCAGCTATTTCTTGAGGATCAAAATCAGTTAAAAATCCAGTAACATTATTTTTTATTGTTTCTCTATATCCTGCCACATTTAAAGCAATAACAGGAGTACCGCATGCCATTGACTCTAGTGGGACTAATCCAAAAGTATCAAACTTACTTAATGATAAGGTAACTATTGACTGATTATATAAATTCACAAGTTCTTCATCGGACAATCTTTCTGAATTATTTTTTTTCCAAGATACAATTTTAAAATCCGGCCTTATATTTTTAGGTATAAGATTCATAGCTTTTTGGGCAAGATCATATCCGTATATAGATTGCTTTTCTGCAACAAAAAACACTTGATATTTTTTTTTAATTTTTTTAGGCCGAAATATTGCAGCATCTACTCCTAAATAGGAAATTTTTGGATACAAATCATATGCTGCAATTATTCGTTCTCTTCCAAATAATGAGAGCGCAATAATGTAATTTGCTGATAATGCATTTTTTCTGTCAATACTCTTCCTAATCCATCTATTAATATCTTCATAAAAAGCTTTCAATAGTCCTACATTCTCTTTTAGCCTAAGGGAATATTCATACGCATTTCTTAATGGTTCTAAACAAAAATAAACATTTTTTGTTTTAAGATATCTAAGTAAAAAGGGTGCTTGCGTAGCAATATCAGTGTGTACCAAAACTATGTCATATTTTTTTTTATCAATTTCATATGCTATTTTTTTATGTGTGTTTCTTAAATTATAAAAAGTATCAAAAAAATCTTTCTTAAATCTATTAAGTATGGGAACGTTAATATTTTTTGTGTTAGTTGGTAAATAACAATATTTATTATTCGCTTCTATTCCTGGATCAAAAACGTCAATTGCTTGATCTGTTGTATATAGATCAACAAAATGCCCTAAAGAACGTAAACCCTTAACATGCTCTTTTACTACTCTTTTTGCACCACTAAAGGCGATATCATAAAAAATCGCAATTTTCATTAATTACTCCTTAATATTTTTATAATAAAATAAATTATTACTGGTAATTCTGCCAATACTGAAATAAGAGCTGAATAGCCTGCACCAATCATCCCATACATTGAAACAAGTGGATAGATAGTGATTACTAAAGTCAAAAATCTTATAAAAGTCATTGCTGTAACATAATTTTGTTTTCCTCTTGATAAAAAAAGAGCTGATGAAGGACCAGCAATTGTTCTAAGAATACCGTATATTGCAAGAATTTTTAAAACAGGGACTATAGGCAACCATTGAGAACCTAATAGGATTCTAACAATCTCTGTTGGGAACGAATATATTATTCCACCAATTACCATCGCACCCATAGAAATTAAGATCATTGTTTTTAGGTATGCTTTTATCAGTCTTTTTATGTCTCCCTCAATTTTTGTATATACTGGAAAAACAACTTGACTAATTACATCTGAAACTTCTGAGATTGGAAGAATTGAAATCTTATATGCCATTTGATATATGCCAAGCGCTGAAGATCCCAAAACTCTTCCAACAATTATATTATCCCCATTCCCACTAAAATAATTTAGAATTCCATATGCTGTAATCCACTTTCCTTTATGAAGAATTTCCTTTAAATAATTAGATTTAAATTTTAGTTTAGGCATTGGCTTTATTAGAATAAAAGAAACAATAACTTCAACTATCGCCCCGGCAAGCAAACCAAAAACTAAGCTATATACGGAATGAGTAACAAGGGCAAAAAATATTGCTACAACAGAATCTACGAGGAATATAAAAGATCTAAACCAAAACTCGTAAGAAAAATTAAGTTCTTTGCGAAATTTAACCTCAGCCGGATTAATAAATCCTCTTATCAAAGGAACTAAGCTAATCAAAAGTAAAATGCCGAGTGCATCTGGAGTTTTGAAAAAAGAAGCAACAAATGGAGCGGTGACAATAATACCAAGAAAAATTATTATTCCTCTAATTATTGAGACAACCCATGCTGAATCAATGTATTCTTTGATATCTTTTTTTGCCTGAATAAGTATGATGTTTACTCCAGTCTCTGTAAGAATTTCTAAGAAAGCTAAGGCCAATGAGGCAATTCCAAAAACACCAAACTGTGAAGGAGTTAAAACTCTTGCTAAGACTGCAATTTTAAAAAACGACAAAGCTCTTGTTACAACTCTAAAAATAGACATCCAAGAGATGCCTTTTATAGCAATTTTCGTATAACCCATATTTACTATTGAAATTATATCAATTTTGTAGTTATAATACATTAACTGCTCCCGTAAATGAAAATAAGAGGATGTAGAGTTTGTGGCTCAAAAAATTTATTAAAAATATTATCTTTAGGAAATCAGTACCTGTCTGATTTTGTAAAAAATAATAAAAAACCCAAAGCATTCCCGCTTAATATTTTTATTTGTAAAAGATGCCTTTTAGTTCAACTTGATTATAATGCCCCTCAAAAATATTTATACACAGAAAGATACGGATATAAATCTGGTATAAATCAGACCATGAAAGACGAATTAAAAGGAATTGTTGATCAGTCTTTAAAAAAGATCAAAAAAACAAATAAAAAGATTGTAGCTGTGGATATTGGAGCAAATGATGGAACAATGCTAAGCTTTTACCCCAAATCTGTTCATAGAATATCTGTAGAACCAGTAAAAAAACTTGCAACAGAAAGTAAAAAATATGCTGATGAAGTAGTTAATAATTTCTTTACCTACGAATCCTATTCAAAACATACAAAAAATTTCAAAGCTGACGTCATAAGTGCAATTTCTTGTTTTTATGATATGGAAGAACCAAATAAATTCGTTGAAGACGTCAAAAAAATAATGAATAATGACGGAATTTTTGTAATTCAGCAAAACTACTTGGTTGAAATGTTAAGGAAAAATGCGTTTGATAATATAGTTCACGAGCATTTGGAATATTATTCACTTTTGTCTTTAAACAATCTTTTAGCAAGACATGATCTTGAAGTATTTGATGTTGAACTAAGAGATTTAAATGGTGGAAGCTTTAGAACATATATTGCTCAAAAGGGAAAAAGAAAAATCAGTAAAAACGTATTAAAAATGCAAGCACTAGAGAAAAGATTAAAATTAACCAATAAAAAAGTATATAAAGACTTTGCAAGAAGAATAAAAGAAAATAAAGAAAAAATTGTAAGCTTTATTAAGCAAGAGACTAAAAAAGGAAAGAAAATATATTTATATGGAGCGTCAACAAGAGGCAATACTCTACTTCAGTATTTTGGATTAACTCCAAAATACATTCCATATGCCGTTGAGAGAAATCCAGAAAAGTGGGGAAAGATAATAGCATCTGTTGGAATCCCAATTATTTCAGAAGAAAAAGCAAGAAAAGATAAGCCTGATTATATGTTAGTTTTACCTTGGTTTTTTAAATCCGAATTTTTAAAACGCGAGAAAGATTATTTAAAGGGCGGAGGACATTTTATTTTTCCCCTTCCTAAATTTGATGTAGTTTAATCAAATACCCTCATTTTTAAAACAAAGTAAAGGGAATTAAAAAGCTCACTACTATTGACATTGGATTTTCCGTATTTTCTAAAATTCCATGTTATTGGAACCTCACCAATATCAAATCCTTTTTTATAAAGTTTATAAAGTACTTCCGAAAGAGTTATAAAGCCTTTTGCTTTTATTTTTGTTTGTGTTAAATATTTTACTGCGTCTCTACTGTATAATCTAAAACCGCTGGTAAAATCCGAAACATGAATCCCCAACCAATATCTTAAGAATACGTTTATAACCCTACTAAGTATTGTCCTATTTTTAGCAATATTTTTTATCCTACCACCAGGAAGATATCTTGATCCAATAATTAAGTCGTAATTTTTCTCCGACAACTTCTTAATAAATCTTGCAAATTCTTCAGGATCATGAGCTAAATCTGAATCCATTTCAAATATATATTCTATATTTTTATTCTTCAATGCTTCCCTAAAACCCTCTATAACTGCACTACCACGTCCTGATTTTTTAAGACGTGAAATAAGAATAATTTCTTTTTTAACTTTAACCATCTTTTTTAACTTTTTATTTTCATCAAAAGAAGAGTCATCTACAATAATTATTTTTGAATCTGGTAGAAATTTGTAAATTCCTTTCATTAATATGGAAATATTTTTTACCTCGTTATATGAAGGAATAACAATTGCGATATTTTTATTTTTCATAAATTGAAATTGATACTGGTGTTTGTATTATATTTACAATAATAAAGTACATCTTGTCTGCAAATAGATTATAATATTTTAGCTCAGGAGAAAATACCCTAATTTTTTTATACCCCTCTTTATTTAATTTTCTAACTAAATCTTTTTTGGGAGATTTATTAACATAGCTCACATTATCAAAGTCATTTGTAACTACTACATATTTAGGTAGGATATCTTTAGAAGATATTACTTTATACTTATAAATAGTTTTGAAATTATTATTATATTCTTTGAAATAGTACTCTTTTAATATAATATCTGGAAGCATTTGATAAATTGGTATATTCTCTATTCCTATTTCACTTGCCTTAGGTATGTTTTCCAAAATCCACTTAGAAGAAACCTCTCTTGGATCTGGATTTAACTTTACAGATACCCAAGCGTACGATTGGAGAACTTGTAAAATAATTCCTAAAAATAATATTAAGTAGAAAGCTTTTTTATATTTTGCAAATATAAAAGTTTGACAAAATTGTTTTACAAGTAAACCAGACAATAAAACCATAAAGGGAAGTAAAACCAAAGCCCTGTTCCCTCCCCCATCTAAATTAAATGAAACTGTACTTAGGAGAAAAAGTATGGAACTTAAGTATAAAAATAATTCAACTTTGTATTCCCTTATCTTTCCTTTTATAAATTTAGCAAAAAGAAATAATGTATAAAAAAGTAGAGACAAATAATAAAAGGCAGTAATAGAATAACCAAACATTGACGGGAACTCTTTAAAAATAAGATAGAACCAAGAAGGATATCCAATGTTAAATGACTCGCTTACCTTTGGTCCTTGAATTATAGTTGAATTTATAAGTTCAAAATAATTTCCTTTTCCAAAAACAATATCTGGAATTCCTACAAAAATAAAAACAAGAAAAGAAACAAATATTGCCAATGAAAAATACTTATAATTTTTCTGTTTTGTAAAAATAAAATAAGATAATGCGTAGGATAAAAAGAGGGGTGCTGCTGTAAATTTAGTTGACAAAGCCAAGCCGCATGCAATCCCGGCAAAAATAAAATGATTAATGTTTTGACTCTTATAATACTTAAATATTAAATATATTGTTGTGATGATCCAAAAAATTAATGTAACATCGTATTTGTAATAATTTGTCAGAAGTAGCCATATTGGAGTAAATGTAAATATTGCAGTAAAAACAATTGAAAAAGACTTAAAATATTTTTTAAACAAATCATATATAATCCACACGGAAAATAATCCATAAAAAAGAGTATGGAGTCTTAAAATTTCAAATAAAGTTTGCTGCATCTGTAGATTATCAATAGAAGATTTAATAGCAAGTGGATTTACTATGCTAAATAAATAAAATGGCACGAGAAAGACAACAGATGAAACTATATGATAAAAAGGAATATTCGCAGATCCACTAACTAATCCTGTCCCATGGTTAAAGAAGGCTCTAAGAGCTTGAGAAAAATGCCATTCATCCATTGCGTAATTAAACGGATGACTTATATTTGGAACTCCCCACTTAATAAGAAATAACATTGTAACTACATATATAAGAAGTATTAAAAAAATCCCTTTATTTCCTTTTGTTAATTTTATGAGATTTTCCAAGGATATTTTTTGAATGATTCCCAGACTCGTTCCTGTTATTACGGCAATATCTGAAGTAAATTGAAGCAACGGAAGATAAAATAACCCTGCAACTTGCTTCACATATTTAAAGTTTTTCCAGATAGACCATGCAATATATGCTGAAAGCATTAATACAATAAATATATTTATATATAAAGATTTCATAACTGCAGCTAACATTAAAAGATAAGCTGTAAAGGTGTATCTTAAAAAAATATAAATAACCTTATATCTGAAAATGTTTGCCTGTGCGTCTCCAAGGGCGAATCTAAAAAACATTTTAAATGCTTGCTGTATGGTTTTTCTTGGTAACCAGTAAGCGATTGCATTTTTCTGAAAGTAAATTTTGAATCTAGATTCTTTAATTTTATTTGCAAAAGCATAGTCTTCGTTATGAGACAACTTTTCATCAAATCCTCTTATTTTTTCCCATACATTTTTTCTAAATGCCATAGATCTTGTAGCAGGGAGAAAATCTCTTGGGTTAACCTTGTCTTCCATTACTAATGCGTAAGGTATGACTGACTTTTCAAATACATTAGAATGTTTTCCCTCGTAGTATCCCGAAACAACGTCAACTGAAGATTTTTTAAAAGGAGCTGTAATATTATTGACCCAATTCTTATCTAATAAACATCCTGCATCTGTTAAGAGAATTATTTTATTTGTTGCTTTACTTATTCCCTCATTTCTTCCAATTGATCTATTACCCTTTTTGGAAATTAACATTATTTTTAATTTTCTAGAATATTTCCTTATGTTTTTATTGATTAACTTTTCTGTATTATCCAAACTTCCACCATCAACTATAATTAACTCATCAGGAAGAACTGTTTGAGAAACGACAGATTCAATTAATTTTTCTATTGTGTTCTGCTCATTTAAAACAGTGCAGATAAGAGATGTTTTTATTCTTGTCATACTAGATTGGTTGAAATTATACCATTCTTTATTTTAGAATACATTAAATTAAATGAACTTATTTTATTTGTTAACTGAAAACGTTTTTCAGAAAATAACATATTTAAAGCAGGACTTTCTAGGTTTATCCATAGACTATTTAGTTTTTATTGATTTTATTACCAACATAGTCTTTGCTTTAATTTTAATCTTTGTCTCTTTTTCATTAGGTAAGAAGGTTTTAACTTATTTTACAAAAACAGTAAATGATTATGAATTCGGTTATCTAATATATACAGCTTTGGGATATATAATTATAGGAAGTATAATTGGCTTATTAGGCTTATTTTCATTACTTAATCCTCTAGTAATTTTTGTTTCAATAACAATAATTCTTTTAACTGCATTTACCTTTCCTTTATCAATTACTCAGAACTTAGGCTATTTTTATCGAGGAGTAAAAAAAACACTTCTTCACCTTAAAACAAATAAGCTGGTTTTTATAGGTATTATTTTATTCGTTGTCTTAGCTTTTATAAATCTAATAAACCCTGAGATTAGAGAAGATCAATACCATGTTGACCTTCCAAGGATCTATTTACAAAATCAAACTATTATGATACCGCCAAAAGAAGAGCTACATGTTTCTGGGAGCCCGCTTCTTTCTGAGATGTATTATACAGTTGGAATATTTCTATCTTCCAAGGAATCAGCGAGATTTATTCATTTTGCATTTTATATTTTAGTCTTATTATCTTTAATTGAGTTTTCAAAAGTTAAAAATTATAAATTTGCTATCTATACCCCCCTTCTGTTAGCAAGTGCTCCAGAAGTAATACATGAAACTTCATCGATGTATGTTGATTTTCAGTGGATGTTATCTTTTTTATTATCAATCTTAATTCTAATACAAGCTAAGAAAATAACATTTCCCATACTTGCAATCTCCGGATTTTTACTTGGAGGAATGCTTGCAACAAAATTATGGACAATTGTATTTATTCCTGTTGCCATTACTTACTTATTTATTATTCTTAAAAACGAAACAATAGGTAAAAAAATACTAAATTTATTAAACTTTGTTTTTTTTATATTAATAGCTCCCCTTTTATGGTTTTTAAGGTCGTTTATTTTAACGGGAAATCCCCTCTATCCAGCTTTTACTAACCAAACTTTATTAGATTCTACTAAATGGAATTTACCGTTATCTCATTATGTTGGAATTAATTATGCAATTTTTGACCCAAGTTACTATCTAAATGTATTTAGCCCTCTTTTTTTCCTTGGAATTATCTTAGTTGTATATAGGTTTAGAGATAATTTTAGTCTAATAAAAAAACTTTCTATATTTAAATATCTATTAATACTTTTAATAGTTTACTTATTTATAATTTATCCTTATGGAAGATATCTTTTGGGCCTATACGTTTTATTCATCTTTTTAGCAGCTTTTGGTATATATAACTTCCTATTTAAGCTTAAACTGTTTAAATATTTAATATATGTAGTTGTTTTAGCTATTTTTTCCTATTATTTAATAAACTCAATGCTGGTTTTGCCCTATTCACTGGGCATGGCAAATAAAAATAATTATTTATCAAGAATTTTAATTAGAGATAACTCAAGCTACTACGATTTTGGAAATAAGTTTAATAAATATATTTCAGACAATGATTTAGTTGCAATGTATAACTTCCACGGATATTACTATGCAGATTTTAAATATATTGATGTTAATTATATTTTTGATAATAAGAATAGAGATTTTAAATTATTAAAAGAAAAAGGAGTCACTAAAATATTAATAAGAGGAGGGGATATTAGGTGGTTTTGCGAAAAAATAAAGATTAATAACTGTAAGTCTGGCAATTACTCGCCTATTTCAAGCTACTTAGAATATCCTTATTATTATCTATATAATATAAAGTAATATGCTTGATCCTTATAGAATGGTTTTTGTAAATTTAATAGGCTTATTATTAATTTTGCTTGGTACATTATTTTATAGATATATTTACCCCAAGAAAAAGATAAATTTATTTTATCTATTAATTTCTTTTACCATTATTGCTTCAATAAGTATCTTAAGAAAAGGTACTTATGAAAGCGGAGACTTCAATATTCATATTTACAGATCAATGGAATTTTATAGATCACTTATAGAAGGAAGTATTATGCCATCATGGGCAGGAAACTTAAATGCAACTTATGGCTACCCACTTTTCATATTTAACTACACACTCCCTTATTACTTTATCTCACTATTGCATTTTTTAGGACTTAGTTTCATCAACTCCTTAAAAGTTTTTCTGTTTTCAAATATGATCTTAAGTGGAATTTTTATGTATATATTTATACAAAATAAATTAAAAAAAGATCTTGTATCTTTCGTATCAAGTATTTTTTATGTTTTTACACCATACCATTTAATATCTGTTCATTTTAAAATTACAATCGGTGAAGTACTTGCTTATACAATTATTCCGCTTTGTTTTCTATTTATAGATAGGTTTACTCAAAAAAATAAAATACCCTTTCTTATATTATCGGGATTAATGTTGGGGCTTATTGCAATTAGCCATATTTTCATTGCAATAGTACTTATACCAATTATCATGTTGTATCTTTTGACAACATTAAAAAATTGGTTAACAGCAATAAAATATTCTACTTATATATTCATAATTGGAATGGTAATATCTTTGTATCAGTGGCTGCCCCCGTTTTTATATAAAAATCATCTATTTATAGCTTACAACCTAATAGATTTTAGTAAATTATATTTTCCCAATATTTCTGATCTTCTTTTTTCTCCTTGGAGATTTGGCTTACTTTTTCAAGGACCAAGGGGTGAAGTATCAAACTTAATTGGATATGCACAAATCTTAGTAATCGTATCCATTATCTATTTGTTATTAAAGAAAAAAATAATTCTAAAACATAAAAACGAGATTTTATTCTGGCTTCTGATATTAGCTGCAACAATATTTATGATTCTTCCCCAATCCATTCCTATCTGGAAATATTTACCAATGATCAATGCGGCAGGATCACATAGGCTTTTGCTTATTGTAGGATTTATTGTTGCTTTACTTGCAGGCTACTTAGTATTACAAATTAAAAACAAATTAATCATCTTTTCATTAATAGGACTTTTATTTTTTTCAACTATTTTAAATTGGGGACAAAGAAGAGTTATTCCAGAAATAGGAGATATTAATTTACAAAAAAATTTGCCATACAGTACATATCAAGGAGAGCATCATTATTATGCAATAACAAGATATGTTAACCCACGTAATCCATGGTTTTCTAAAATACCTCCAGCAAATATTGAGCTACTAAATGGACAAGCAGACATCAAACATATTGATAGATCTTCTACAAACCATCTATATCAAGTAAATGCAATTACAAAAAATATAGTAAGAGAGAATACTTTATATTTTCCCGGCTGGAATGCATATGCTAATGAAAACAGTTTAAAAATTTTCCCCGATAAAAAAGGAATAATAAATATTAATTTACCTAAGGGTGATTATATACTAACATTAAAATATGAAGATTTATTCTTATATAAATTATCTAAATTTATAAGTTTAATTAGTTTTGTGTCTGTGATTTTATACTTAATATTTAAATTTTATAAAAAAACTAAACTATTTTCCAAAGCTTCAGGTAAATTTTAACCATATTTTCCCATGTTTTATCTTTTACCCATTCATAACCACCTTCTGTATCTATATTGAGCTCACTATTT
Organism: uncultured Gammaproteobacteria bacterium; assembly: GCA_964460145.1. GTDB lineage: Bacteria > Patescibacteriota > Microgenomatia > Levybacterales > UBA12049 > JACQHJ01. Next base: position 28,083 of record CAYWPH010000002.1, read on the forward strand.
AAATATTTCTCAATTTCAGCGGCAATTTCTTCACCTATCTTACTTATTGAGATAAATTTTGCAAAAGGAGACATATATAAATAGTCTTTCTTGATTTCGTTATTATATTGAGCAAACACAGGAACTCTTAGTGCTAGTGCTTCTAGTATTCCAAGATACCTTGAAACAAAAATAATTTTATATTTAGGCATGTAATCTGTCACATTTGATATAAACCCCATAAACTTAACTTGCAGTTTATTTTTTGAGACATAGTCCACGGCTTTTTGTATTAGCTGTCCATCTCCATAAACATCAGCCTTTAAATGGATACCTTTATCTTTAAGGACATTAATTGCTTTTAAATACTCTAGGATACCTGTTTCTTTCTCTAATCTTCCTGCAAAAATAATGTCTTTACTATTTTTGTTCGTTTTTAAGTTTGGTTTAAGTAATTTTAGATCTACGGCGCCATATGAAACAAATGTTGGTTTTGTTCCATACCACTTTTCTAAAACATCGCCTATGCAGATATTTCCATTTGAAAGAACTTCTGCAAGTTTATGCATAAAAATTGCCCTTTTATTTGGAATTTTGTTACCTTCATAGCCATGAAATGTCGTATATATCTTCTTGAATGGGAAAATAAACCTAAAAGGCAGGTACCAAAAAAAAACATCGTGGCAATGAATTATATTGCTCTCAGAGATTACCTTTATATATTTAAACAATTGAGACCACACTCTAAACTTCTTAAACCAATCATCCTTACCTACGTCTATTCGTATTATTTTCGTGTTAAGTACTTTTTCTGCATATTTAGCACTTCCCACCTTCAAGTGATAATTATTACTATAAGACTTAAGATCGTTTTCAGCTATAACCGTTATCGCATGCTCCTTACTTACCAAAATTTCACTAATTTTCTCAATATGTTTCTCTACACCACCAATATTTGGATAACAAGATCGTGTTAAAAATAAGATCTTCATTTATGTTGTAATTATATCATTTGTCTTATTTTGACTTAAGTACCGCAAGTTCTAGAAACGATCGCAACCCCTAAGAGCAATTAAGATGTTCATTAAATACTTCCTGAGCTATTTTGTATTGTAGTATTTTTCTAGGTCTGTTAAGTATCCAATTCTTTAGATAGTTATTCTCACTTTTTCTAAAAGATTTTCGTATTGTTGTTTAAAGATAACCGGCGCCATTTTTAAACTGCTATGTATCCGCTTGTTGTTGTAATAGTAAATCATCTCCCTGGGGAGAATGGTTACCGGGAATCCTTCTACTCAGGTTTTAAACTGGATTTAGGATCAACCAACCATTACCGGGATTTAGGGGAACTAATTGAGATAGTAGCAAAAATCATTTACTACTACAATAACCAGAGGATTCATGCCAAGCTCAAAACTGCACCGATTAAGTTTCGTTTTGACAGAGAATATTTGTTCAAAGAATTGGGTACTTGACACCCAACGCACCAATCGGCTAAGCACACGAACACCCTGTGTGTGTTAGTAGTAAGAATTGACGATTTTATCTCGAGCAGGGGACCACTTACTCTGCTTAACGAAACGCCCTCTACGATTCCGCAATAGATGCAATGAGTTCACTCTACGAAACTATCCCTTTACACAAAGTAAATACCTATAATCGTGAACTGCTGATTTCATAGGCAAGGATAATGATTTAACATTTATCGTTTTTATTGTTTTTTTATGTTCGTTAATGTCATATAGGTAAAACTTATGCTTTGTCAGTAACTTGGCATATTCCTGAGCAGAGCTTCCACTTAAATACAGTCCGCGAGGCCAAAATTCAGTCAAGATTTTCAGATTGTCATTCTCTTTAATGATCCTTTGACTACCCTTCAAAGCACGTACTTCTGCCCCTTGAATATCCATTTTTATCAGATCAATCCTTTTGTTTTTATTCTTAAAAAACTTATCGAGCGTAATTACCTCAATGTTGACAGATTTTCTTTGATCGCCTGACTGATATATTCGGTGATCGCCCGTATTTTCAGCATTCAGAAATAATCTCATTTCACCATCAGTATCAGCAACGGCCTTGTTTACTAAAATGACGTTTTTATATCCATTCTCTTCAACGTTCATTTTAAGAAGGTGAAAATTTTTTGGATCCGGCTCAAAAGCATACACTCTTCCCCTATCCCCGACTATTCGTGCCGCAATGAGGGTGTAGTATCCAATGTGCGCGCCAATATCTATGACAACGTCGCCCTTTTTTATGCTCTTTTTAAATAACTCTGTCTCATACTCTTCCCATTTGCCGCTCAATAACAATTCCTGTGATACTGTCGTATCCCATTTATCTATATAAAATTTGTGATTCTCTATCGTAAGACAATTCGGCTTGAGCATGTTTACGATAGGACTAAGAATGGCTCTCCCTTTGGGCAGTTTATAAAGCCTGTGTATGATAGACCAATACAACCCTTTTGTTGCAATATCTTCTTTATAAATTTTTATGTTATTTGAGATCTTGCGGGAAATGGCATTGAGCATAAGTGAATACAAGTATAGCGTAATTTTATTATGGATGCATGATATATTTCGATAGGTTTACGGAAGTATTCCTGCCTCCTTAGCTTAGTGACAAAACAATGGTATCATAAACCGCGAACGACAATTCGATTCTATCAAGAGGCTCAGTCCACAAAGACGGACAACTACCTACCTTGGCGCTTGACAAGTGTACATATTTAAGTATATGAATAATTCAGGTGAAAAATATTCCACTCTTAAGAGAGTTCTTATTTTTTATTGGATTATTTATAATAATAAATATTTCCTTACCTTCTGTAAACGCAACAGTTTGCCCAATTAATCCCACAGACAACCCCTGCTGGGTAATAAAAACGCCAATGCCTACTGCTCGCCGAGCATTAGGTGTGGCGGCGAATCTGGATGGAGAAATTTATGCTGTAGGAGGATATGACGGACAAGGAGGTTTTCTTAACATATTAGAAAAGTATAACCCTGAAACAGACACTTGGTCAACCGAAGCGCCTATGCCTGAGGGAAGAAATTCAATGGGTTTTGTTTTCTCCCCTTCCAACGGAAAATTTTATGTAGCAGGGGGATACAATCAAGGATTCTTTAATAATCTTTATGAATACAATCCGTTAACAAATTTTTGGGATACAAAAGAACCTATGCCAACACCCAGAATATCACTTGGCCTAGCAGCTGCAAATGGAAAATTATATGCAATAGGAGGCTTATTAGCTGACAACACTTGCGTAAGCACCGTTGAGGAATACACACCAGCAACAAACTCTTGGACATCAAAGGCTCCTATGCCAACACCGAGATGTGGTATTGGAGTTGTATCGGTGAATGGTATGGTATATGCGATAGGTGGTCTTTTAGATATATCAGAAAACCATAATGAATCCTCAGCAGTTGAGGAATATAACCCAATAACTGATACCTGGACTGAGAAAACACCCTTACCTATTGCTCGCTCATATCCAGCAGTCTCAATGAATTCATTGGGAAACATTTACGTTATAGGAGGGAATATTAAAAATCCTGCTGAGGTACCCGTCATACTAACTGATACGGTTGAAGAATATAATCCAATTAATAATAGTTTGTCAACGAAGACCTCTTTTCCAATTAGTACGTTTCAGCTTGGCGCTGCGCTAGGAATTAATAATAAGGTATACGTAATGGGAGGACAAACTATGGATGCAGAAGCCGTTAATACAGTTTATGAAGGCTTTATACCAAACTCTCCCTCTATAACTCTAAATGTCCCACTACTCAAACAAACTGATCCCTTGTGGAAAAACCAGACTTATGACAATGCTCAAGTTTGGAGTCCACAACTTAAAACCATAGAAAGATGGGGATGTGTTTTAACTTCTGTAGCGATGATTCTGAAATTTCATGGCATCAATAAGTTACCAAACGGAAGTAATTTGAATCCTAGCACATTAAATTCATGGCTCAAAAATCAAAAAGATGGATACGTCGGTACTGGCTGGGTAAATTGGCTTGCAATATCAAGACTTTCAAAACTAGCAAAACAAATAAATGGAATAACGTCTTTTGATGCATTAGAGTATTCAAGAATTAATGGGGCTAATAAGAATAAGTTAAAAGAGGATATCGAAGCCTCAATACCGGACATTCTTGAAGAACCCGGGCATTTTGTTGTTGCAAAAGGATTTAATAATGATACTTTTGAAATAAACGATCCTTTTTATAACCGAGCTACGCTTAACGATGGTTACTCAAATACATTTCTTTCTTTAAGTAGATTTGTTCCATCCAGTACGGATCTTTCATATATAATGTTAACTCTGAATCCGGATATTACAGCTATTGTTAAAGATCAAAACGGGAATATTGTTGGTGAAAGTTTTACTCAACAACCACTTGTTGATGATTTAAATCCTTCTAACACAAATTCACCACTTCAAATATTCTATTTACCAAAGCCCAACAGCCAAAATTACACTCTAGAAATCTCTTCACCGGATAATCGAACATATAATCTAAATGCATTTCTTTATGACGAAAATGGGAATGTAAATACTTTTTATCAAAATGGATTACTTGGAAAAGATAATCCTGAGAGTTTCACAATTAATTTTGATAAACAAAATTCAAACAACTCAAAAAATGTAAAAATAGTTTCTTTTCAAACCTTTATAGACGATATAAACGAGGGGAAAGATCTTAAGTTAATTCAATCAATTCTAGCCAACAATTTAATTAAACTGGCAAAAAGTGCGCAAAACAACGCTGAAAGAAATAAAAAATTGGTTGCGAAACTTGAGCTAATTGCCATTGAAGCTATTATTAAACCATTAAAGAATACCTTAATCAAAGAACCCGCTTATTCCACTCTTCTCTACGATATAAAGTATTTAAAAGACCATTTGTAAGTATTTGTGGACTTGAGAGGATTTGAACCTCTGGCATCTTCAATGTGAATGAAGCGCTCTACCACTGAGCTACAAGTCCGCAAGATAATTATACCAAATAAAGCCAATTGACAATTGAGGCTAAACTTGGGAGAATAAATTAGTAATGGAAATCATAAGGAAAATCTACGCATTCCTTCTTGATAGCGTCCAGACTTTTTTAATAGCTGCCGCTATTTTTTTGGTTATTTATTTATTCCTCTTTAGACCATACGAAGTAAAAGGGGATTCCATGTATCCTAACTTTTATGACAAAGAGTACGTCCTAACCAACTTAATTATTCTAAGATTTAAAGAGCCAAAAACAGGAGACGTTGTCGTATTTAAAGCACCACCTGAACCGGAAAAAGATTATATTAAAAGAGTAATTGCAGCTGCGGGAGATACAGTATCTATTCAGGATAGTCAAGTTTACGTAAACGATAAGCTTTTTGATGAAAGCAAATACTTAAGTTCTAGTGTAAAAACCTTTCCCGGAGCATTTCTTAGGGAGGGAGATACTGTAACAGTACCAGATGAACAATATTTTGTTCTGGGAGATAACAGAAATGCTAGTTCAGACTCCAGAGAGTGGGGCTTTATTAATAAGGAGGATATTATAGGAGAATCGTTGTTTGTGTATTTGCCAGTCAATAAAATGAGGTTTGTAGAAAATCCGCTTATTACTCCTTAGTTAAAACTTCATAGAGTGCTTTTATCTTAGGCCCAGTCACATCCACATCACCCTTTATGATTATTGATAGCCTTGCCTGGGTTCTTGATTGATACATAGCTACTTTATTAAAACCCATTTTCTCTTCAAGTTTTCTAGCCATCTCATCAAGTTCCGGAACCCAAAGCTTAGATAGTTTAGTCCTTGGTTCTTTTTGCTGAACTTCTCCCCTAGCTTGCCTTGCCATCTCTTCCGTCTCCCTTACAGTACTGTTTTCTTTGAGAATTCGCTTAAACAACTCAAGCATTAACTTTGAATCCCCGATTGAGATAAGAGGCCTCACGTGGCCCTCAGTTATGACTCCCGCAACTAAAGCATCTTTAATTGCATCAGGAAGCGACAAAAGCCTAATTGTATTTGAAACTGTGGGCGCACTTTTCCCAACTCTTCTTGCAACTTCGTTTGTACCAAGACCGAATTCCTCAATTAACCTTCTATATGCCTGTGCTTTTTCAATTGGGTTTAAATCTTCCCTTTGAACGTTTTCAACTATAGACATCTCAAGCATTCCCTGTGGAGTTGTTTCTTTTATAACAACTGGAACTTTCTCAAGGCCTAAAACTTTTGCCGCTCTCCATCTTCTTTCCCCTGCGATTATTTGATATCCAGCCGGAGTCTTTGCAACAACAATAGGCTCTAAAATACCTTGCTCTCTAATTGAATCAACAAGTTCTTGAAGTGAATCGGGAGAAATAAGACCCCTTGGCTGAAGAGGATTTGCCTCAAGCAGTGTTATATCAAGTTCAAAAATTCTTTCTTGATTATCCATTTAATACATCAATAATTTTTTTAGAGTTAAGACTCTTAAACTTAACTATTCCTTCAATTAAAGAAAAAAGAGTGAAATCTTTTCCCATTGATACGTTTTTTCCTGGATGAAACTTTGTTCCTTTTTGGCGAACGATTATACTTCCAGCTTTAGCTTTTTGACCACCATAAAGCTTAACGCCCAATCGCTTTGAGACTGAGTCTCTATTTCCTTTTACTGCTCCTTGTGCTTTTGTATGTGCCATATAGCTTTCGTGAAAACTTCCCTATTTTATCTTGACTTTTCACAATCTGTCAAGATATCAAACCCTATCTATTTTTTCTTTTGCGCAGGTTTTTCTTTTGGCTTAGAAGATGCACTTCCAATCTTTTCAATTTTAAGTTTAGAAAGTGAGGCTCTAAATCCTATTGTTTTTCTATATCTTACCTTTGACTTATACTTTGATACTCTTATTTTATCTCCTTTGAAATTCTCAAGTAGAGTCGCCTCAACTGTTTCACCGGTAACAACAGGTTTTCCTATTTTTACGCTTTCATCTGTAACGAAAAGCAATACGTCGGCAAACGTTACCTTGCCATTTTCCTGTGGCAATCTATCAACTTCAATTACGTCTCCCTCACTTACTTTATACTGTTTTCCGCCGGATTTAATTACTGCGTATTTCATTAAGGATCAATTATAGCAAATTTTTTAGCCAATTTCTAGAACTTTATCTTCTTTTAGTGATTTATTTATTGAATTTAAAAGCCCTAGGAAAATAAAATTGGATAAAAGACTGCTTCCACCATAGGAAACAAAAGGTAAAGTTACTCCTACAATTGGAAGAAGACCTACATTCATTCCTATATTTACAAAAATCTGTATTAGAAAAGTAAAAAAGACAATTGCTGAAAAGGTCTTACAAAAATTGTCGTTTGTATTTAAAAATATCTGCAAAATCCTATAAAGCAAAACCCCAAAACAAACCAATACGATAACCACACCTATCATTCCAAGTTGTTCTGAAATGGTTGCAAAAATAAAATCGGTCTGGCGCTCTGGCAAAAACCTTAAACTTGACTGACTTCCCTGCCCGATTCCCTTTCCCATTATCATTCCTGATCCTACTGCAATTATTGACTGGATTACATTATATGAAGTCCCAAGCGGATCCAAAGACGGATTTAAAAAGGTTAAAACTCTTTGTCTTTGGTAATCACGCAAAAAATTCCAAAAAATTGGGGCCATTAGTATAAAAGGAAGTGCAGAAACCAAAAAATACCTAAAGGGGAATCCAAGATAAATTACTGATAAAAAAACAACCAATCCATATAAAATTGCATTCCCAAGATCAGGTTGAAAAAATATTAGAAAAAATATTGGAGTTAAAAGTAAAAAAACATTTAAAAAACTTCTAAAATTAAAAACCTTAATTTGCGAAAGATAGCTTGCTAAACTTATTGCCAAAAAAGGTTTTAAGACCTCTGAAAATTGCAATCTAAAACCTAAGATCTCTACCCATCTTACCGCACCCCTTGATTCAATTCCCAAAATCAAGACAAAAACTAAGGCAATTATTGAAATAATGTAAATTGGTTTTGCAAATACTGAGGCGGTTTTATAATTGCTTTGGGAAAAAAACAAAAAAGCAAATATAGATAGGATAAATAAAACAATCTGCCCATTAAAAAAACTTACGTTTAAGGAAAAAAGAGTAACAAGGCTAAGAAGTACTAATATTAAAACCGGAATAATTAAAAACCAATCTATCTCTTTTAGGATTCTACTCATCTTTTACGACTGCAAATTTATCTTCTGCAATTATTTTACTAACGAGGGCTTTTTTCTTTATATAATCCTCATGCTCAACCGGCCAGTAAGGAATACTTACAGTTACTTTTCCGTTTGTCTTTGTCCCAAGCTTTTTTCTTTCTTCCTGGATTTTTCTAACAATATCACGGGCCAGTCCAAATTGTAAATCTAAATTGTCATCGCTTGTTTTTGCAATAACGGAATAAATATCCATCTTTTTATCAAATGAAAGGCTATAAGCGTTTATTTCATCTTTAACTATTTTTAAAATCTCTTGTGAAAGCTCTTTTGGCCCGCTATATGTCATTTGCTTTATTGGTATTCTTACTTTTACTTCTGCTTGCTTTCTTAGAGCGTGGGCTGCTTCAACAATTTGTCTTCCGAGAACAATTTCCTGTTCTAGCTTTTCATCTATTAACTTTGTGTCAGTATCCGGCCAATCAGAAAGATGAACAGATTCTTCTCCTGTTAAATTTGTATAAATTTCCTCGGAAATAAAAGGGGTAAATGGAGCAAGTAATTTTGAAAGATTGACTAAAATAAAATATAAAGTTTTGTAACAAGCATCTTTGTCTTTACTATCCTGTGCTGATGGGCCTATTCTATCCCTGCTTCTTCTAATATACCAAAGCGATAGATCGTTTACAAAATTCTCAATTTCTACTGCAGCTTTTTCTGCACTGTATTCTTCCAAAGATTTTGTGACAGTATTTACTGTATTATTAAATCTTGAAAGAATCCATTTATCCAGTATATTCTCTAAATCTAATTTTGTATTTTTATTTTTCCTCCAATCATCAACTAAAGCATAGGTTACAAAAAAATTATATATATTCCAAAGCATTAAATGAAATCTTCTTCTTGTCTCATCAGCTCTGTGGTAACCAAACAGCAGATTTTGATCAGGATTATGAACTGAAAACATCCATCTCATAACATCAACGCCTATTTTATCCGCTCCCTCGTTAAACTCAATCGAGTTGCCCCAGGATTTGTGCATTGGCCTTCCGTCTTCCCCAAGCATAGAAGCATATCCTAGTACAAGTTCAAATGGATTCTTTTTTTCTAAAACTGTAGACATTGCAATCATTGAATAAAACCAGTTCTTAAACTGCCCCGGGAAGCTTTCTGTTATAAACTGCGCTGGAAACCAATCCTGCCAGTACTTTTTATCTGTTATATAGCTTAATTTCTTGGTTTTTGGATCTATATATGTTGAAAAAGGAACTATTCCAGCATCAAGCCAGACATTTCCTACATCATTAACTCTTTCTACGATTTCAGCGCATTTACTGCATTTAATTTTAACTTCATCGATGTATGGCTTATGAGGAGAATGTCCTTCAAATTCTTTCCATCCTAAAACAGCCCTTTCTTCCAACTGCTCTTTTGAACCAATAACTTCAAAATGACCACATTTTTTACACTCATAAATTGGAAGAGCCAGTCCCCAGTATCTGTTTTTCTTACTAATTAACCAATCATGCATGTTAGATAGCCAATCAAGCTCTCTTTCAAGCCCAAACGAAGGCCTCCATTCGATCTTTTTTGCTACGTCCATCATTTGCTCTCTTAAAGTTTTCCCATTGCCTTCTTTTATGTCCATTGCTATATACCACTCAAAAGTTACTTTCCAGACAAGCTCAGTTTTACATCTCCAGCAGGCTGGATAGCGGTGGGTATAATGCATTGTTTTGAGAAGATAGTTTGAGTTTTCAAAAGATCTTAAGTAATCAATTATAATTTCTGGATGTTTTTTTGCATTTTGGCCGCTTAGCTGGCTCATTCCCTCCAGATATGAAGCGTCATCAGCGATTGTCGAAATAACTGAGAGCTTTTCTTTTTTACCTAAATCAAAATCCTCTTTTCCAGCGCCTGGCGCAACGTGTAAAAGTCCTGTTCCCTCCAATGACACTACAATCTCGCTCCCATCAACTACCGTATGGAAAGTATCAGAATTTTCTTCTTTTGCCATTTGAACAATGGGTAAATCATCAAATGGCGCCTGGTACTTAAGTCCTATTAAGTTTTTCCCTTCAATCTCTTTAATTTCTTTCCACTCTTGACCAGTTTCGCTTAATATATAATCTGAAACCATAACTTCTTTTCCTTTTAAAGTTCTTTTTGGGACATTACCGTTTTCATCTTTTCCTATAAAAATAACTTTCTCTCCCTTGAGATTTTGCCAGAGCTTATACGTAAACTTTGTATTTATACCAACCGCTACGTTTGCAGGAATTGTCCAAGGAGTTGTTGTCCAGACCAAAAGAAATGTATTATCAAATCCTTTACTTAGTATTTTAAGTTTTAAAAATATAGTTTCATGCGTTAGTTCTTTATAATCCTCTGTTAACATTTCATGCTGGGAGATTGCAGTTTCACATCTTGGACACCATGGAACGCTGTCTTTCCCCTTATATATCCAGTTCTTTTCAAAACAGGTCTTTAAAAAATGCCAGATCATGTAGTTGTTTTCATCGCTCATTGTGTAATACGAATTATCCCAGTCCATAAACTGGGCAAGACGCTTACTTTGTTCTGTTTGTATAGTTGAAAATTTAATAACTCTTTGTTTACATAGTTCTACAAATTTGGCAATACTTTCCTTTTTGTTTCCCTCTACCAAATTTTCAATATCCTTTTTGTTTCTAATACTAAGTTCTTTTTCAACTTCAACTTCTACCCAAAGACCCTGGCAATCAAATCCGTTTTGAAATCTCTGCTTGTATCCTCGCATATTCCAAAACCTTTGCCATAAATCTTTATATGTTCTTCCCCATGCATGATGAACTCCCATTGGATTATTTGCAGTTATTGGACCGTCTAAAAAAGAATATCTTTTTGTGGAGTTTTCGTTTCTTGCAAGATACTTTTCAACCAGTTTTTCTTTTTCCCATTTTTCTAAGAAACCTCTTTCCAGAGAGGGAAAATCGACCTGCGGAGTAACTGATTTAAACATATTGTTAATTTTAGCTTAAAAAACATATTACTTCAACCATAATTGTCATGCTTTTAATATTGACTTTTAAAAGATTTCTTGTATATTATAATTATGCAAGCAATATCAGAAAGATCAAAATCCCTCAGATTAATAAAAGCCTTAAAAGATTCTATTGGGATAACTGGTTTTCAACGCGGAGTACGTAATGCGAGAGAATCTGGAACGGGTTC
>CAYWPH010000002.1:39480-60077 GCA_964460145.1 uncultured Gammaproteobacteria bacterium
CAAGTTGTTGGCGGATTGGCTATAGGTATCCCTCAATTTTTGACTCCATCATTTTACGGAGAATTCTATCCCGAAACATCAGAAAAAAGAATCATTTCTACACGTAATGTATTAATAGCAGCAGCTATAGATCTTGGTATGATTGGTGCAGTAGTAGGACTGGCTGCAGTCATAGGCCCAGAAGTTGCTGTAGGAACAAAAATCGTATATAACTCATCCGCTTCTGCAATTACAGATAGAGTAAAAGCTACAACATCAAGACTACATTCTCCATGAGCCAGCACAAGCTAATTCAATATTAATTTAAATACTTTTCTATATTTTCTAAATGCTCTTCGTAAGTAACTGCACAGTGAATATTTTGCAGCGGGTCATGAAGATAATAGAAACAATTTGTTTCTTCCGGATTTAATGCTGCTTTAATTGCATCAAGCCCGGGATTTGCTATTGAATGAGGAGGAAGACCTTTGTGTTTATACGTGTTATATAAAGAATAGGTATTTCTAATATCTGCACCAGTTACTACAGACCACCATTTATCTCCCACTTTTCCTTTTGCGTATTGAACAGTTGCGTCTATCTCAAGTTTTTGTCCTTTTAAAAGCCTATTCCAGATAACTCCTGAGATAAGTCCCATATCTTGACTTCCGGCAGCTTCTCTTTGAATTAAAGATGCAATTTTTAAACCTGTTGTCCATAGAATATCTTTTTTGGCAAATCCTTCAATATATGGTGCTGCCTTTTCATTGAAGTTTATTATCATTCTTTTTGCAATATCTAAACCATCTTCATCAACGGGAATTAAATACGTATCCGGGAAATATACTCCTTCAACATAGTCATATTTCATTGCCGTATAAACATTATTCCATTTATCAAGCTCATCACTGCTCCAGCCAAATGTCTTTTGCAATCTTTCTCCAATTTGTTCTTTTCTGATTCCTTCTGCAAAACTAAACCACTTAAGATCAACTGGCCCTGTTATTTTATCTGCTACATCAAATACATTCATGTTTTTGGAAAGGTAATATCCGCCGGATTGGATCTTGTTGTGTTTTCCTTTAATAGTTAGCGCAAAATCCATTGCCCAAAAGGATTTAATAAAACCTTTATTCTTTAAATCCTCAATAACGATTGCTTCTCCAAAATCCTGTGGGACTATAAAAGTATTAACAGTTCTTTCAGACGATGGTGGACTAAAAGGATTAAAAAATATTACCAGTAAAGAGACAATTACTAGAAAAAAAGCTATTACAATTATAATTTTTTTCATTAAACGGCAATCCTGATTTTAGCTTATGGAGAAGTTTTATTCAACACTAATATTCCCTTTTTATATATAACTATTGCTGCTAAAGATACTATAATTTGGAAAGATTAAACTCTTTGACTTTTCATACCCCAGAAAGTCCTTGTTTCCGGTCTGAAGCTTTCGTGTAAACGGATAAGAACAGCTGTTTTTGGAAGATCAAACTGTTCTTTTCTCATATTTCGAGGCATATTTCCCGGTTCGAATATTCCCTTATCGTTGGTATGTCCCCATACGCACGCACCATTCCCATAATTAAATCGCAAAGATCCTCCATTATCAAAAACGGCGTATGTTCTACCAGAAGAAGCAGACCCTGGTGAAAATATTTCTGTAGGAAAATATAAATAACCATCGTCTAACTCCACTTGTCCTGCGGTTGGCACATCGCGATTATAGTCTTGGTTATATAATCCAGCATTTAATTTATATAAACCAGGTCTTACGGTATCTGTTCCACCCAGCTGCATAATAACCCTTAAAGATTGCCCGTCTTTATCTCCCAATACTTCTCCCTTTTTCGGATCATAGACAATAAGTATCATTCCTGTCCAAATATCACGGTAATTAAGTACTATTGCCTCTGGAGCTTGGGTTTCTAAACCTGCGCCTCTTGAAGTCTCTAGACCTGAAACCATAATATCTATAATTTAAATAAAATAAATCCGGAGAAATAGTAACAGTACAATTTTATTGTGTCAATGATTTAAGTAGTTAAAATGGTTTTAAAGGATGTACCTGGTCAAGATTTCGTAAAGCTTTTGCTTGCCTTTCTATGCTTAGAGTATCTCTAATAGGAATTGTTCTAACTCTTGTAGCTAATCCAAACAGAACGCTTTCTGCTTCTATGTTAATGGGTTGACGTGAATATATAGATAGTTCAACTTGACCTTTAATAAATTTTATATATTACATAAGGGTAATTTTTATAAATTTTTTTAATCTCGGGGATATCTACAAATGATAAAACCTCATATGAACTAAAAATAAAATGAATTTTATTATCACGCAGTTGCGTTATAATTTTTTCTTTTCTATCCAAATACGCAGAACTAGTAGCAGGCAAAAGAGTAAAGATTATCATATTTTTTATAAAATCTAACCTTTTCTCCTTATCCACTCCTGGAAAGTCTATGTACTGGTTACTTAGAAAACTTCTTTTATTGGAAAAAGCCACAACCTCAGGAGTTGATGATTTATGCCATTGTAAAAGACTATCGCTGTCAGTTTTTGTGCCTTGTCCGGGCATTTCCAGCACTGTTGCATCATAGTTTTCCTGTTTAGATAAAAATGATAAAGTTTGAAAATATGGAGTTGATAAAGATTGAGCTGTTTTAGCAGTACCAGAATAATTTTTTAGACCTTCGGCTGCAGAAGGCAGTGTAATAGTAATAATAAGAGCAAATATTATAATTTTTATATACTTGTTAAAACGCAAACTGAAAAAATAAGAAAAACCAAATGCAGCAAATAACGCACTAAAGAAAAGAAAATATTGAGCCATTTGAATCATTTCAAAAACTTTTCCTGATTGAATAAAAAACATTGGAACCATAATTGATATTGCTGCCATTAAAAAAACCATTAAAGCAAAATAGGATGGTAGTTTACGATTTTTTATAAATATCAAAACTAAAAATAATAATCCCATTAACCTTGTCCCTAAATTTCCCAAAATAAAAACATTTAACCCATCCAACTCTGTCTGTATAATTCCGCGTATTACATTAAATTTAGTAAAGGTATACATCTTTTCATCATATCCATACCAAGGATAGGTTTGAAGAATTCGATGAGGTGGCCATAAAGGATAAAAAATTAAATATCCAGATCCCCCTGCAAATACCCAATAAGTAGCAAAAAATAATATTGCTACTCCCAGTAATGAAAAGATAATAATGTATCTTTTTTTAATAAGTTCAACTAATGTAAAAATTAATAATCCTCCAACCAATATCATTCCGGCATAAACTTTAAACATTGAGATTAAACCGATACATAAAGTAAGTGGGATTAACCAAGTTCTCTTTTTAGTAGATATATACTCATGCAATATGATAAGAGCTGTAATAATAAGAATAATTGAAATAGAAAAGGGTGGATTATATAAAGATCCCGGCGGTTGAGAAATTCCAAATCCACTGTCAAAGCTAAAACCAATATGACCCTGTAAATAAAGAACATATGCAAAACTACCGCCGAACATCGAAAGAAAAACAGCCCAAAGCGATACAGATACTTTTTTACTCCATTTAAACATTAAGGTATATACGCCTAATCCCCATAATATAGAAACCAAAACTGGGAAAAAGCGAAAATGCAAAGAAGATGGTGAAATGAAAAAGAGATTACTAATTTTTGCTAAGACAAAATTATAAAAGAAGTGATAACCTTTAAGCGGTATCTGGGAAAATCCCGGATTATCAGGAGGAAAATGAACTTTTAATTCATTAATCAAAGCTAAATGCCAAGGATCATCGTGTCTATATATAATGCTTCCATCAAAAATTCCAGTTACAAGCATCGACAGACTAAAGAATATACTCATTGAAAAAACTAATAATAGAGGCTTTAGATGATTTTTATCTAGCTTGGGTAGAATATTATTTTTAATAGTTATAATTGCAAATATATTAATACCTAATATAACTGGTAATACTAAATTAGGGAGTTTTATCCAAGAAAATATATAAGAGATAAGAGTAAAGATAAGAATGCCAATACTTAAAGAAAGAAATATATCTTCTAGGAATACTACTTTCACCCGCAGTTTTGTAAGAAAAAATTTACCCGGTATATATAACCCCGCTACTATGAAGAAAATAAATAAAATAAATTCTAGTAGAAAACTAGCCATGTATTAACTTATATATTATCCAACTTCTATAAGTAAAACAAGTATAAGGTCTATAAACTAATTCTTATTCCTCAAGAATGCGGGAATAATTTAATTTTATCTGGTTGTAAAAGATCATGAATTATCACCATAGTCCGATGACCTTTCTATTATTTTCCTTTAAGAAGAAGTCTACCTAGGCCTGTTGCAAGCTCTTGATACAAAGGTCTTCTTTCATCGGCTGGAGGAATGCCTATTTCTGCCATATGATGATGCACCCTGGTTCTAACTGCTAGTAAATGCTCTGCGCGCCCTGGCTGCGCTACCCTATCCCTCCATGAATCAGACCTACCTAGAAATTCTGCAAAAGACGCTTGTCCTTCGACAGCAATTGACGGATCTACTCTTCTTATTGGTAAACTTTCAGATCCCATAATTTAATTATTGTTAAACCCCAAGCAAAATATAGTCTTTTTAAGAAGAAAGGTCAACAGTCATATTTAATTCTTATTTTTAAAAAATGCGGGAATGCCCCAGACAGATATTATTTCTAGCTTCTATTATTATAAAAGCACCATGTAGACAATAATCCATTCTTAAGAAGAAATAAAATTAAATATTATATATGGAAATATTCGAGGACAGGTTTTAAATGCTCTTCGATATATCTATTAACTTCCTCATCAGTAAAATAATCACTAGCTACCCTATCCCCAATACTTTCTAGGTATCTTGACTCTCTGCTTTTTATGAGGAGAAAATTATAATGTTTATATAAATCCCTGTTCCACATTGCTAAAATCGTATCTCTCAATGCGTACATAGTACCCTCTTTTTTCTCTCTCCATCTTGGGTCTTTTTCTGTCAATCCTGCATCTATAGCTTGAAGTGCAGTATAAAAGGCAACTGTAAGTTTCCAATCTCTATATTTTGGTTCGCTTATCGAATTTAAAAATGAGTTATTATGTTTAGCTTGTTCTTTATGTACTCTTACTGATGGCATTAAATTTAGTAAAGTTTAGATTCAGATTCGTTCTCTACGAAAAATTCTAAAGGGATATATTCAAAATTAAATGAAAAGGAATAGTTAAATTTTTCATGTACAAGTAATTGCTTTTCGATAAGAATATCTAGCTCTCTATCTGTTGCTCTATGCTTTAATACAACTTTTATGTTTATGTCGTTATTCACAATTCGTAAATAAACGTTTTGAACAATATCAAGTCTTTTATATATAACGCGTATTTCTGAACCTAAATCTTCAGTAGAATAGGTATCGGAATGTACGCTTATTGGTGTAGAAAAGTTTTGGTCTATTATTAACTCTGGCATATTATTCTTTTACTCCTTTTCCCATATGTGTATCAAGTATTAACCTAAACTCTTTAGCAACGTTTAAGGGCAATATAACCCTAGATACTAAATGACCAAATGATTCGCCTGAATCATCCTTATCGTTAGGATGCACAAATATAAAATCCAACATAACCTCTTGATTTGAAGTAGTTGTAATTGATACTAAATTTGCGTGTAAGCCAACTCTATTTTGGTCGTTACTCTTAACTTTTAAACGAATTGGTTGTTTTCCATCATTTTTTGTTTGCTTCGGGTCTTTCATAAATAACATTATATCACTTAATTAATTAACAAGCGAAGAAAGTATAATTTCATATGTTCATGTCGCACAATCTATGGGTTTAAGACACAGTTTTGAAGCTAAAAATCTAATTCTTATTTCTCAAAAATGCGGGAATGTCCCAGCTATCTATTATCTCTAGCTTCTTTTCTTACTAAAAAGCACCTAATGAAAATATAATCTTTTTAAGAAGTGCCGTCAAGAGAAATTATTTTAAGAAAGACTTTCTGTCTTTATCTTTGCGATTCAGGAGCGTCATCGCGTGGATGACCTCGTCCTTCATTTATATCTTTTATTGATTGACATGATCGTTAGATCCTGGTTCTTGTTCAAAGCGACTCCAGACTTCAGTAGGTGCTAAATCATCAGTTGGTTCCTCTCTTGGAGAGAGGAGTTGCTGATGATCCCTAAGAATTTCCTCTCTCTCTTCTGGTTGTGCATCTGCTAACATAGCTGAAAGAAAGTTTAACTCAACTTCAGATAAATCCATTGCTCCTTCTGAACCCTCTCCTGCTAAACTTAGAACGGCATCAGGCTCATTAGGATTTCTGACAATACGTCTTCCCCAAAACCTAGGACCTTCCACTTTATCTTCGCCTTCCGATTGTGGCTTTGGCTCATCAATTTCTATGAATTTGACTGGTAAGCCATTACCTGCACCAGTCAATACCTCTAAGAATTCTTCCGGCATACCACGCTCTACCACCATAGTTACTAATCTAAGCTCAACTCCCCATTGAACTCCAGCTCCGTATATCCCAAGACCTTCATCTCTTAAACGACGCAACTCTTTGTCTCTATTTGCTAAGCTTTGAGGATAATTTGCTGCTCTTTCAAGTCCCAATAGACTTCTTAATCTTTCTTCTGCCAGGTCTGCAACCTCAGACTGTGTTTCCCAATCTGCAGTGGTCGCTCCCTCCCAACGATGCCAACGATGCTCTGCGGTAACCCGAGGAGCACCTGCTTCTGTTCTTTGAACAGCCAAAAGAAATGAGTCAAAGCTTAATCCTCTATTTAATCCCTTAAACCCCCTACGTTGAGTCAACTTAAGCGTTCCTGATTTTCCTCCTTCGCCCCTACCGCTACCGCCAACTGTTATGTCCCAGCGACTTCCGCCTTCGGGATCTCTTCGGCTGAGACCTGAATAATCATAATCTGGATATCTGTCTACGACGTGAGCTTGAGCCAAACCAATAACTGATTCAACTTTTGTAGCTAATACTTCAAGCTCTGAGCCGGGATTTGGCTCTCCTACTGGTCCAATTACTCTTTGGTATGCTCTCCACGAATCAGTTAAACTTTCCCCCATCTTATTCAAATCTGCCGGAGTTGGTCGCAGTGGTGGATGAGGTCTTTCTCTTCCTGATCCTGTCATATTAAATATAATAATAACACTTTATCTTGAATTGTCAATCTAGTTTTTATTTCTTAAAAACGCGGGAATATCCCAAGAATCATCCTCTTCTTCTTCAACTGGTGGCTGAGGAGGAATATTTTGATTAGGATTTGCGTTACTTTGTCCCTGGTTTTGAACTACTTCCTCATTTTGAATTGGAGCTACGAATTCCCTAAGCACCTGTCTTGTTTGATCAAATCCTGTTGCAATGACTGTTATTTTAATCTGATCATGCATTGTATCATCAATTGTTGCACCAAAAATTATATTTGCGTCCGGATCTGCTTCCGATGCGATAATCTTTGCAGCTTCATCTACCTCCGACATTGTTAAATCTGGTCCACCTGTAATATTAAAAAGTACTCCCCTAGCTCCGTCCATTGAAATTTCAAGTAAAGGAGATGAAACAGATGATCTTGCTGCTGTTTGAGCTCTGTTTTCTCCAACTCCGGTTCCAATTCCCATTAAAGCCGATCCTGCATTTGACATAATTGTTTTTACATCAGCATAATCTACGTTAATAAGACCGGGGAGTGTAATAAGCTCTGAAATACCCTGTACTCCTTGAGTTAAAACAGAATCTGCAACTCTAAATGCTTCAAGCAAAGATAGTTTCCTATCAACAACATCCAAAATTCTTTGGTTTGGGATAACAATTAGCGTATCGACTTTGTCTTTTAACTGCTCAATTCCATCTTCAGCTGCAACCATTCTTCTTGTTCCTTCAAAAGAAAAGGGTTTGGTAACAACGGCAACTGTAAGCACTCCAAGCTCTTTTGCTGCTTTTGCAATAATTGGAGTTCCTCCTGTTCCTGTTCCTCCACCCATTCCTGCTGTTAAAAAAAGCATGTCTGTTCCGTTTATTAACTCTTTTATTTTTTCGTATGATTCCTCAGCTGCTTCTTTTCCAATATCCGGATTTCCACCACTACCCAGTCCCTTTGTTAAGTTTTCTCCTATTTGAAGTTTTGTTGCGGCCTGGTTTAAAAGAAGAGACTGTGCATCAGTGTTGACGGAGATAAAATCGACATTTGCAATCGTGTTTTGGGAAATCATTGTATTTAAAGCATTGCTTCCTCCGCCGCCAATTCCCATTACTCTTATCTTTGCAAAATTGGTTGTTTGTGGTTTTATTAACATATTAAATTATACGGGCATACTAGCAAAAAGAATTGTCTTTTGCAAGTTTGGTTTAGGGCAGGAAAGATTTGAAAAATGAAATTATTTTTGAAAATGTTTTGCTATCAAATTTAAAGTTTGCAAACTTTGGAATACCAAATCCAAAGGGAGATGCGGAAGACTCAACGTTTACACCATATTTTAAAAGACCTATTACAGCTGAAAAAGATGGATGCCCAATTTCATCAATTATTCCTTTTATATTAGAAGCAATTGCAATTCTTACAGGCATAGCAAGCATTCTTTTTGCTGATTCACTAACCCCGACTGTTTTTGCCCCTCCTCCCGTTATGACAAGACCGGATGGGGTTTGCCCAGCAAAACCAGATTTTTTAACTTCAATACCAATCATTGTAAAAAGTTCGTTTAAACGAGGCCTAATTATTCCATCTATCAATGTTTTTTTAGAAACTTTCTTTAATTCTTCAGCCAAAGAAAGAGGTGAAAGATCCACCTCATCAGAAAATCTTTCAGCAACTTTATCTTCCATTCCATCTTCACCGATTTTTTTCTTAGCTGGACTTGATAAAAATAATTTAATTTTTTCAGCTGATTCAAGTGATATACGAAGTCCAATTGCCAAATCATTCGTAATGTGTCTTGCTCCAATTGGAATTACTGAAGAATATGCAACTGATCCCTCTACATAGATTGAAATATCTGTTGTACCTGCCCCCATATCAACTAAAACTACTCCCAATTCTTTTTCTGTATCAGACAGTACTGCCATTGAACTTGCGTATCCGCTAAATACTACAGCATCTAAATCTACGCCAACCTGAGAGAAAGCTTTTTCCATGTTTCTAATAGAAGTGCTGTTTGCACTTATTATATGAGTATCTACTTCAAGTCTTATACCAGTCATCCCTATCGGATCTTTTATTCCTTCCTGGCCATCGACTATATAACTTCTGGGAAGTACATGAATAATTTCCCTGCTTGACGGAAGTGAAACAGCTCGTGCTGCCTCAATTACTCTTGTTAAATCGCTGTCTGTTATCTCCCCCTCTGGTCTTGCAACAGCAACCACTCCCCTTGAGTTTTGTGATTCAATATGGCTTCCTCCAATTGAGGCGATAATGTGTGAAGCAGAATATCCAGCCATTCTTTCAGCTGCTTCCAAAGAGCTGTTAATTGAAGCGACTGCTTCTTCAATATCAACAATTTGTCCTTTTCTAATTCCGCCTGAGGGAACTTCTGAAACGCCTAAAACATTAACAAAGTCATCTACTCTTGCAATGACTGAGACTATTTTTGAGGTACCAATATCTACGCCTACAACAATTTTTCCTTCACTCATAATTACTTAAATGAAACAACAGGATTATCGAACCTAAAATCCAAAGATTTAAGCTTCTTACCTTCTATTGTAAGTCTTGAAAGCATAAGTTGTAAAGAGGTTATTTGGCTCTTTACATCCTTTTTTGAGGAAAAAATTATCTCGCTTTCATCTTTTAATTTTACACTTAAAGAACCGTCAGAATTTGACAAAACTTTACCAAAAGAAATGTTTTGTTTTTCTAAGTTTTCTTCCACTTTAACCAAAAGAGTCTCTTTATTTTGAGATAGAGGACTGATAAAACCGTAAGTATTAATATAAAAGTTAATATATAGATAAGCAAAAAGGGTGGAAATAATACCAATAAATAGTATTGTTATAAGAATTAGTTTTAAACCCTGTTTTGAGCTATATTTGTTAATTCTTCTTTTTGAAAACAACATCTTTTAACACCTCAATTATGCTTTGAGCACTTGTCTTTTGAATTGGGTTTTGTCCATTTAGCTTATAAGTATTAATATTTTTAAGCATTTCAGTTAGTCCTGAGACAAAAGTCTGAGATGTAAGACTATTTTGCTCGTAAACCTTTGCAAGTCCTAGGCTTTCAATAAACTTGGCATTTTTAAGCTGTTCATTTCTTTGGGAAAAAGAAAGAGGAATTAAAAGTGATGGCTTTTCTAAAAAAATCAGCTCACAAACAGTGTTTATACCAGACCTTGAGACAACTATATCTGCGCTTTTGGTAATTTTTGCAGCTTCTTCGGAATCCAAAAATTTTTTAAGTAAGTATCTCAACGCTTTACCTTTGGGAAGAACTCTTTTAAAGCTTTGCAACTTTTCAAAATCATTAAACTCTTTCGAATCACCTGTCTGGTGAACTACACGAAATGTATCCAAAAGCTTTCCTAATGATTCTAAAACCAAGCTATTAATTGCATGTGAACCCTGACTTCCTCCTGTAATGTATAAAATTGGAATTTTGTTTTGTTCATTCTCTTGATCTTTTGCTTCTATTATTTCTTTTTTAATTGGAAGACCCGTTAAAATGGTTTTTGATTTAGGGAAAAAGTTTTCTGAAGATTGAAAGGAAATACATATCTTTTTTGCAAAAAAAGAGAGCATTTTATTGGCAAGTCCAGCTTCTAAAGTCTGCTCGTGTAAAACTGAAGGAATTCTAAGTAAGTACGCTGCCGTTACAACGGGAACCGATACGTATCCTCCAAAACCTAAGATTACATCAGGTCTTACTTTTTTTAAAATCATAACTGCCTTAAATAACCCCATGGGGATTTTAGTCAGTGAAGTTAAGGTGTGTCTTGTAAAAGTTCTTTGCAGTCTTCCTGTTGGAAGGTCAAAGAAGGGAATGTTTAAATTATTTATTGTCTGATATTCCAAGGAAAGTGCGCTGTCACCTTCCATTGAGTATTTTCTGCCTACATAAAAAACTTCATCGTTTTTTAAGTTTTCTATTACAGAAAGCGCTGGAGACAAATGTCCTCCTATAATTAATATTTTCATAATTAGTTACTTTGTTTTTTAATATTTAAAAGTATTCCAATTGAAGTTAGATTGATTATTAAAGCAGTTCCTCCATGGGAAATAAAAGGAAGCGGAATTCCGGTTAGCGGCAAAAGCGCAGTCTGGGCTGACAAATTAACAAAGACCTGGGCAGCTAAAAAGGTAGTAATTCCAGCTGCTAAAAGCTTTCCAAACATATCCTTTGCATTTTTTGATATTGCAAATCCCCTAAAAATAATTAGAAGAAAAATTCCAATTATTGAAACTGCTCCAATAAACCCGAGTTCTTCCGCGATGATTGCAAAAATTGAATCGGTTGCGTTTTCAGGTAAATACGCATATTTTTGTAATGAATTTCCAAGACCTACTCCCATAAGACCCCCACTACCTAATGCTATCAAAATTTGTCTTACGTGATAAGAAGAAGCGCTTATATCCTGGTTAAAATTTAAAAAAGTTGCAAGCCTTGCGGCTCTATATGGTTCTAAAATAATTAAAACAAGACCTGCGAAAAACATAATTGGCAAAGTAACCAGAAGATGAATTATATTTGCTCCTGATAGGAAATATAAAGCAACTGATAATACAAGTATAATTGCTGCTGTTCCCATGTCGGGCTCAAGCATAATAAGACCAAGTATCATAGAAAGCAAAAGCAAAAATGCGCCAATCCTTCCTTTTTCTTTTGATGACAGCCACGCTGACAAATAAATTGAAAGCGTAAGCTTAACAACTTCTGATGGTTGGAGCGTAAAAACCCCAAAGTCTATCCATCTTCTAGCACCAAGCAATTTTAAACTAAAGCCTGGAATAAAAACCATAACCAAAAGTCCGATTGATATTAAAAGTAAAGGGAGTGCCAAATTATAAAACCTGTGGTAATTAAAGTTAGTAAAAAAAATTAAACTGGCAAATCCTAAAATAATCCAGACTATCTGGTCTTTAACATAGCGGTATTTATCTGCAAAATCCCTAAATGCAACAAACGATGAAGCATCGTATATCATAAAAAGCCCAAAAATGGTTAAGAATATAACGCTGCCAAGAAGGATCAAATCTATTCTTTTCATTTATTAAAGAATGCGAGGTATAGTCCTAAAATTGCAAAAAATACTCCCAATAACCAACCTCTCATTACAATCTTAGGTTCTTCCCATCCTCTTTGCAAAAAATAAAGATGGATTGGGGCAACTGGAAATATCTTTTTGTGTAAAAATTTCTTGCCAAGTATTTGTATGAGAGAAGAACCAACTTCTAAAACAAAAACTCCACCGATTACGACAATAGCCAGGGTTTTACCGGTAAGTAAACCTATTATCGCAAGACTCGCTCCCAAAGACAGTGACCCAACGTCTCCTAACCAAATTCTTGCTTTATAAATATTAAAGTATAAAAATGCCGCAACACTTCCCATAAGAATTGCTATAAATACACCAAGTCCCTGGTCTAGATTAGTAAATGAAATCGCCAAAAATGCAACCAGACTAATAAGCAAAAGTCCGGGAGAAAGACCGTCAAGCCCATCGGCAATATTAAATGCGTTAGCAAAAGAAACAATAACAAAAGCTGCAAAGGGAATATACAAAAACCCTATATCTGCAAGACCGATTCCTTTTATAAAAAGAAAGGTATAGTTAAGTTGAAAATAAAGAATTGTTGCCGGAATTAAAGCTAAGATCCACTGGATTATAAATTTGTATCTAAACCTAAGGCCCAATAAAAAATACTTTTCAGGTTTTCCTACTAATTTTTTGGCGTCATCAAATAAGCCTAAAATTCCAAAACTTATGAAGGTAAAAAGAATTGTAAAAAGTTCCCAAGGGTTTATTTGAATATTAAATATTCCTATCGACCACAAGAATACAATCGAAACGATCCCTATAATTAATACTCCTCCTCCAAAAGGCGTCCCCACTTTCCAAGCGTTGAATTTATCAAAAAGAGGTGTTGGTTTATTAAAGATATCAACTGTAGTCTGATGTTGGCGTCTTAATTTCATTTTGTATAAAAAATCTATGAAGGGAATGATTAAAATGAAGGTTAAAACCATAGACAGGAGCGTTAAGCCCAAAAGTTGTGTCATATTTTGATATTATAATCCCTTGAAAATATATATTCAATCAAAGACTATTTTACAGTGACGCTTTTTGCAATATTACGGGGCTTATCTACGTTATTCCCCAAATCTACCGCCATATGATACGCGAGCAATTGCAAAGGCATTACACTCATAATTGCACTTGTTTCTCCGGTATCAGGAACTTGTAGGTAATAATCAAAATTATCTTGTTTAACTGGCGCTATCGCAATAACTTCTGCACCTCGCAAGCGTACTTCATTAATTGCTGTGTTTACATCTGTTCTTACTTCATCGTTAGACATGACAACAATCACCGGTACTCCTTTTTCCATAAGTGTAATCGCATAATGTTTTAAATCTCCAGATGGTATCGCATGTGCATGCTTATATGTTGCTTCAATAATTTTTACCATACCTTCTCGTACAATTTGAAAATTTTGAGATTTACCAAGTAAAAATATATGCTGTTTTGTTAAAAAATATTTACTGATTTTTTCAATATTTTTTACGTTATTTTTATCTTTTAAATATATCTCAGCCTCTTTTGATAATATCTGTAAATTTTTTTTCCCTTCATTAAATTTACCTTGAGCAGTTTTTGCAAGCAGATAACCCCAAGAGATTTGAGAAACAAATACTTTTGTTGACAAAACGCATATTTCAGCACCAGCTTGAGACATAAATTTATAGTCCGACATTCTTGTTATCGTAGAACCAGGCATATTAACAATAGAAACTATGGTTACGCCCTTGCTTTTTGCATATTCTAATACTTCCAATACATCTGCTGTCTCTCCGCTTTGAGAAGGAGCAATAAGAATATCTCCCTTACTAAACAATTCATAATATTCTCTTGCGTCTGCTCCAACTAGACTGATTGCCTTTATTTTGCCAAAACGTCGTAGATAATACGCTATTTGTGAAGCAGCAAGACCTGTTGTTCCGGAACCAATGGTATACACTGTTTTTGTTTTTTTTATTGCGCTAGCTAATCTTTCATATAATTCCTTTTCTTGATGAAGTAACTGATTAACCACATATGGATTTTCATGAATTTCCTTAATCATAAAGTGATCATATCCTTCCTTATCTACTTTACTACCGTGAATTGTTATTTCCTCTTCAACATGTTTTACCTTCTTACCTGAGGCTATATTGAATATGGCTACTCCACCATTAATAACAACCATCTCTCCATTATCGATAGCGATCATCTTGTCTGCGAGCGATGAAAAGGATAATGTGTCTGATGAAATATATGTTTCTTTTGTTTTTGAATTAAATCCTATCACTAATGGTGACCCGTTTCTTGCGGCATAAATTTTACCAGCATTTGTAACAAGAATAATCGTATTTCTCCCTTCAAGCTCTAGAAACGCCTCTCTTACTGCAATAAATAAATCGTTGACACGTTTCAGCTTATCCTCAATGAGACGCACAATTACTTCAGTGTCAGTCTGAGAAATAAAAGTATATCCTTTTTTTTTAAGTTTTTTCTTAAGCTCATCAAAATTTTCGACAATTCCATTCTGAGCCAACGCAAATGATTTATCCGAACTAAAATATGGATGAGCATTCACCTTTGTTACTGCACCGGTAGTAGCCCATCTCGTATGCGCTATTGCAATGGATCCGCTTGGAAGATTATTAACGTCATTTACCTCACCTATTTTCCCAACGTGTTTTTCAACTACAATCTCAGATTTTAGATTTGATTTATTATCTGTTATTTTTACAGCAATTCCCCATGAGTCATAACCCCGATAATCCAATCGCTTAAGTCCTTCAAAAACGATTTGCGCAGCATTTGTTTTTTTACCAACGTAACCAAAAATTCCACACATAATCTTTAATTTTCTTGTTTTAAAAGATGAGTTTTCTTGTATAACTCAGCCTCTTCAAGTTCTTCTTTTGTATTTATTCCCCACCATGCCATTTCTCCGGCTTGCATAGATATGACATTTTCATTATTTTCTATTCCCAAAGCAATTAAATCCGTTAGATAATATTCTTTAGAAATACTGTTTTTTTTAACTTTAGGAAGGTATCTTTTTAGAAACGCAGCTGTATAGATATAACAGCCTGCATTTATTTCCTTTATTCGTTTTTGGGCTGGTGTTGCATTTTTTTCTTCAAAGATTGCAATTAATTTGCCATTTTCATCCCTTTCTACTCTTCCAAAACTTTTCGGATTATCTTTTTCAACCGTTAAAAAAGTGAGTGCTGCACTAGAAGAAAAATGTTTTTCAATTAAATCTTGTATCATTTTCCCGGCATAAAATGCAGAATCATCACCATTTATAATAAGAACATTTTTTATTCCTTCTGGTAATTTTTTAAATCCGCAAAAAGCTGCGTGCGCTGTCCCGAGTCTTTTGGTTTGCTCGGCATAAATAACTTTCTGGCCTAAGGCATTTATGACAGATGTTTTGGCGAATCCAACAACGACAACTATTGTTTTTATATTTATTTTTTCCAAAAGCTCAATTGCATGCCTTATAATAGGCTTGCCGGCCAAAGACATAGCAACCTTATTTACATTTTTTGCTTTTATTCTGCTGCCTTTCCCGGCCGCAAGGACAATTGCTCCCAAATTTCTTTCTGAATTACTAAACTTCATCCTTTATTCTTTTTATTTTAGCTCCTAAGCTGTTTAATCTTTGCTCAAACTGCTCATATCCTCTATCAATGTATTCAAGTCCAAAGAGCACACTTTCCCCACTTACAACCAAAGCTCCTAAAACCAAGGTTGCCCCAGCTCTTATATCCGTCATAGTTAAGATTCCATTATGGAGTCTTGTGGGTCCTGATATTTTAGCTGCATGAAAATTTGTTTTTTTATCATCTTTAATATTAAAGTTGTAGAACTTTGCGGGATTTCGCACTTTAGGATTAAACAGTTCTATGTCTGCTCCTATTTTCCTTAGTTCCGAAACGTAGTTAAATCTGTTTTCATAAACTGTTTCGTGTAAGATTGAAACTCCATTTGCCTGAGTCATTAAAACTGCCCATGGTCCCTGCCAGTCAGTCATAAATCCTGGATAAAAAGTAGTCATAACACTAGAGGCTCTAAGAGGTCCTTTATAATAAAATCTTATTCCATCTTTTTTAATCTCAAAGCCAGCGCCAATTTTTTTAAGCATTTCTAAGAATTCTTCCAATCCTCTTTTCGTTATATCCTTAATAAAAACATCTCCCTGGGTAATTATTGCTCCAACTGCAAAGGTTACTATTTCGTTTCTATCTGGTGCAATAATAAAGCTTGCTTTATGAAGTTTGTCTACTCCCTCTATTGTAATTCTTCTTGGTTTTTCTCTTACAATTTTTGCGCCCATTCGTTTTAGAAATGCAATCAATTCATCAATTTCAGGCTCTTGTGCGGCATTTTCCAAAACGGTTTTTCCTTTGGCTAAAACTGCTGCCATAAGCATAGTTTCAGTACCCGTATGAGTGCTTTTCTCAAATTTATAATATGCACCTCTTAATCCATTTGGAGCTGTTGCGTGGAAAAATCCGTCTTTACTGTTGTATTTTACTCTTACGCCCATTTTCTTCAACCCACCTATAACTCTATCTATTGGTCTTGCTCCGATTCTGCAGCCTCCTGGGTTTGGAATTATTGCTTCTTTATTTCTTGCAAGAAGTGGTGCCAAAAACATAAATGAAGTTCTTGTTTCGGCAGCCTTTTCCAATGCAATTTTATTACTTATAAAATCCTCAACTCTTATAGTAAGCCTGTGGTCTTTAAAGTCAACTTGTCCTCCCAAGTGCTGTATAATTTCACCCATTGCATAAACGTCAGAGATTAAAGGAACGTTATCTATATAAACTTCTTCGTTTGTCAAACACGCAGCAACGAGTATTTTTAAAACCACGTTTTTAGACCCAAATACTTCTATCTTTCCTTTTAACTTATTTCCGCCGATAATCTCAAATCTTTGCATAATTAGTTTAAACTATTCGCTATTTTATATATATTTCCGGCACCCATCGTAAGCACAATCCAGTCATTTCCATAAGCTTTTTGGTCGACATATTTTATCACATCAGTCAAGTTTGGAATGTGTAAAACCTTATTTGAAAATTTAGAGATTTCGTTCCTTAGTATCAGTGAAGAAACAGATTCATCTATCTGTTCTCTTGCAGAAGAATATATGTCAACAAGAATTAACTCTGTTGCGTCAGAAAAAGAGTATTTAAAGTCCTCGAACAATTTTTTTGTTCTGGAATAAGTATGAGGTTGAAATATGCACAATATGTGTTTTTTGGGAAACGTCTTTTTAAAAGCGAGCAGAGTCTGTCTTATTTCTGTTGGATGATGAGCATAATCGTCATATAAAGCTGCTCCAGTATGTAAATCTTTTATAAATTCAAACCTTCTTCTTGAACCTGTAAATTTCATAAGTCCCTTTTTTATGTTTTCCAAAGAAAGCCCAATTTCCAAACAAACAATAATTGCGGCAAGCGCGTTAAGGGCGTTATGCTCGCCAGTTACATTTAACATAAATTCCCCAAGATTTGTATTGCCATTTTGTATCCAGAAAAACATTTTCTCCTTTTCAATTGATATTTTATCTATGTAAAAATTAGCATCTTTAGAAAATCCATAAGTAATAACTTTTCCGGAGATCTTTTTGACGAGGCTTTCTGTTTGACTATCATCAATACAGGCAACTAGACAACCGTCAATAGAAATATTATTTGAGAAAAGATAAAAAGCTTCTTTTAAATGCTCCACAGATTCATACAGGTCCGGATGATCGAGCTCAATATTGGTAATAACAGCAATACTTGGTTTTTGCCATAAAAGCTTTGGAGTTTTATCATACTTTGGCTCTGTTGCATATTCATCTGCTTCTGCTACGAAATATTTTCCTTTGCCAAAATGCCCGCATGAGTCAAGATATGGAACATTTCCTGTTCCAATTACAAAAGAAGGATCGAGTTTATTTTCCCTTAAAATTGTTGCGATCATTGCCGTTGTCGTAGTTTTTCCATGGGTTCCTGAAACAGAAATCCCCTCAAAACTTCTTTTAAAAATATCACCTTTCATAAACTCTCCCACAGCCTGTCCTTGAGTCCAAACCTCAATTCCTCTTTTTTTGGCCTCAACTACTTCGACGTGATCAAATCCACCATGAGCACCTGTTGTAATGACTAAATCAGCTTTATCAATATGTGAGATTGAAAAGCCTATTAATGGCACGATTGCCTTTTTTGCTAGAGCCTGATCTGTTATAAACTCCTCATCTACGTCACAACCGCTAACTTTAAAACCCGCCTGCTTTGCAATAATTGCAAGGGGAGTCATTCCAACTCCTTTTATTCCAACAAAATGTATTGATTTAATTTTTTTCATTTTTCATTTTTAAGTTTAAGTCTGCAAGAATATTTTCGACAACTTCATACTCGTCCCAAGGCTCTTCTCCTTGTCCTAAGTTCATAGAGTTTTCGGCTGCTTTTCCTGTAATTAAAACAAGATCATTTTTCTTTGCCATGCCAATTGCAGCTGTAATAGCCTGCTTTCTATCTACAATTTTTAAAACCTGTGCTTTTGGACTATCAATTCCGCTATCTATTTCTTCTATAATTGTGTTTACATCTTCGCTTCTTGGGTCTTCAGTCGTTAAAATAACAATATCAGAAAAACTCATTGATATATCTCCTAAATACGGTCTTTTTTGTGAGTCTCTTTCTCCAGCTGATCCAAATACATGGATAATCTTACCTTTAACAATAGGCCTTAAGCTTTTTAGAAGCTGTTCAAAGGCATTTGGCGTATGGGCAAAATCTATCATTACTACAAATCCTCCTTTGTAAACAAAATCAAGTCTTCCTTTTGGAAGATCAAAAGACATAAGAGCTTTTCTTATTTCTTCATCAGACAATCCTAATTTTCTACAAACAGAAACCGCGGCCAAAATATTATATTTATTAAACTCCCCAAAAATGTCTACATTCTTTAAATCAAAATTTTGAAGGTTTACTTCAGATCCCTCATCAAATCCATAAGTAATCCAGTTGCTTGAATCTTTAGTATTTTTTGCGTGACTTAAAAGTTGATATGCTCCATCATCTTTATTAGCAACTGCAACTTTTGCAATCTTTAAAAGCTTTTCTTTTGTTTTTACGTAGTTGTCATAAGTTTTATGATAATCCAAGTGCTCACTAGTTAAATTAGTGATTACGCCAATTTCAAACGGAACTCCCCAAACCCTGTTTTGGTCTAAAGAATGAGAAGTGACTTCTAAAACAAAATACTCATTTCCAGCTCTTTTTGCCTTAAATAAAAGCTTTTGCAATAAAAATGGCTCTGGGGTTGTGACGTGGAAACCAATGGGATATGCTTTATTTCCAATAACAGCTCCAAGGCTTGATATCATGGAAACCTTTTTCCCATTTGTTTTTAGGATATGATAGATAAGATTTACTGTCGTTGTCTTTCCATCAGTACCTGTTACTCCAATCACCTTTAATGATTTTCCCGGGAAGAAAAACAATAAATTGCAAAAAAAGGCAATAAAAAAATGGTAGATATTTTTAATTTTCTGCCACATGAGCGTATTATACTCCTTTTTGATATTCTAAACAGTTCATATATAATGTTTTTGTGCTTAAAAACGTAACTGCCGGAATTTCAATTGATTCAAAAGTAATACATTTAAAAAGCATTAAAGATAAAACCTTTGGAGCAATCAGATTTAATGACAAAGTTCTGTTTTTTGAAACTAGATTTGGTATCCATTCTTTTTTTGTAAAAGCCCCAATTGACATTATTGTTTTAGACAAAGATAGAAGAATCGTAAAAATAAAAAAAATGCTTTTGCCAAAAAGAATATTTTTATGGAATCCTAAATATTTTTTGATTTTGGAGCTGCCAAAAGGATCTATAGAAAAATTAAAATTAAAAGTTGGACACATAATTGAATTTAATTTATAAAGTTTTTGCTCTTATTTTCTCCCAAAACTCTCCTCTTCTACAAAGTCTTTTAACATCGCTTTTATTTTGTAAAAGCATCTCAATTGCCCTTTCTAAAAAAAGAGTATTCTGTGATCCTTTTATTAACACTATATCTTTTGGCTTTATATTTTCTAAAATTGTGTTTTTACTTTGAGTAAAGTTTAAATATGAAAAATATTCAAATTTGTTTCTCCTTAATATTGGCTCAATATATTTTTGGGAAAGGGGACCAATTAATATTACAAAATCTAAAGTTTTAAGTATTTTTTTAGCAACTTCTTCATGCAGGGCTTTGCTCATAGTACCAAGTTCTCTCATATCGCCTATTATTCCTACCCTTCTTCTTTGCTTTCCGATTTCAAAAACAAAATCCAAAAGGTCTAAAATAGGAGTAAGAGTAGCA
>CAYWPH010000003.1:0-48184 GCA_964460145.1 uncultured Gammaproteobacteria bacterium
GTGCATCTACTGTTACTAAAAATCCATAAATAGTTTTGCCATTTTGGTCAACTTTTTCTACCTCAAGTCCTGTTGGAGGAGTAAAATTTTTCTTCTCATAGACAATCGGGTCTTTAACTGGGTCCACAATCGACTGCTCTCTCCCATCTATTTTAATACCTGTGATTGTTGAACCAAGAGGAACAATAACTCTTAAATAGTTTTTATAAAATCCATTTTTACCTAAAAGTTTACTTGCATTATTTTTTAAACTAACCTTAACACTTTGAGTAATACTTCCATCATTTGCAATTGTTGAGCTTTGAGAAAGACTTCTTGTAATAAAGTAGTTAACCTTATTGGCTGATAAATTTGCTTCATTTATACCAATAAAATCATTTATTTTTGTTTTATCGTTTTTTCTGCTATCGACAAGCGTTGACCCAAAACCGTTTACGGAAAAAAGAGATTGCAAAGAAACGTCGTTAAATGCAAATAGAATATGTTTTTCATATAAAGACTTTGTTAATGCATCCAGGACATTTAAGTAGGAGATGTTTTTTTCTTGAGAAAGCTTTAAGCTTATTGAATTATATAAAGACCTTAAGAAGTCTTTTTTTTGCGTAGACCCGGGAAAAAAGTTTTTCTCAACATGCGTACTTGTTACTGCAAAAAGATTATCTGCTGTTACGGTTTCGTTATAATCAACTACTTTTACAGGACCAATTGCTAAAAGCAGGTTTTTTACAAATGAAAGATCAACGCCAATTACTCCATCAACTCTTTGCCGCATTTCTGTATTTAAAAATACTGCGGAAGCCAATGCCGACTTTGAAAAATCAACGTCAAAATTACTATCTCTTAAATACCAGTGAACCGACGGAAGATATCTTCTTATAGCAAATGGGGGCTCGACGTGTCCTTTCAATTGCCCATCTGCATCATAGACGTCTAAAAGTTTAAAATTTTTTACTTTTCCTTTGTCTATATTTAAAATTGCAAAAGACCCAATAAATCCCCCGCCAGGTCTTAACTCCATATTATTTTGCAGTAAAACTAAATACGTTTTTTCACCACTAAATCCCACTATTTGCGGCCAAACATCTATAGTTGAGGATGCAAATGAAATAAGATCAGCTAGTTTGATATCAACTGATTTTGGAATATTGCCTAATTGTTTTTGTTTTTGGTAAATAGTCAGCGCGTTTTTAAAGTCGTCTAAGGCTTTTAAAAATTCCTTTTCATCTGTTTTGGAATCAGAAATTATATTTTTTATGTTTTCAAAGCTAGTTAATAAACTTGACGCTGTATATGAAATTTCTATTCCTTGATTTATCTTTTCTGACAAATTAGACAGGCTTTCCTCCATTCCTAAAATTTGCGCCTGCCTTTGTAAAAGGACTGATGAACTTTTGGCAAAATTAAAAAAATTATAAGCATTCAATGCCGAAGATTTTGCTCTTACCAGGTTTTTGCTCTCAAGTGAGATTATTAAATCCTTTGCAAACAATCCTCCTACTGCCAAGAATGAAAATGTTGTTAAAGAAGGCAAAATTAAAAAAAATATTAAAGTAAGAAGCATTCCAAAAAAGATATTTGCAAATCTAAATTTAGAAAAGTTTTTTTGCTGGTCTTCTTCCCTTTTTATTTCCTCTATCTCCTTTTTGTTTAAATCTAATTTTTTAATTTTAGATTCAAGATCGTAATTTTCATCAATAAGATATTTTCCATTTACAGACAGATCAAGTTGTTCTTTTTTCTCTTTTCCATTTCTTATAAAATCAATTTTTATAGAAGGCTCTATTTTTTGAAACATATGGGCAAGGGTTAAAAGACTGGGTTTTTGTTTCGGATATGCGAAAAATATTCTATTGTCTTCCCTTTCTATAAACCCTGCTTGCAAAACAGCTGTTACTACGTCATCAAAAAAAACAGGGTTTGTTTGATTTGTTCCCTCATTTGGGATATTAATTTTTTTATCTTTAATTACAGAAGTAATAAATTGATTGATATATGCCTTAGGGTCGTAAATAACATCATTTGCAAAAATATCTGCAGTTATTACAATCTTTGCTTTTTCATATGAGCTAACATAGTTATAGATATAATCATCCGTAACTAAATTTATATTTATTGAAAGAGTAAGTACGGAGCCATCATGCTGCGCTTTTTTAATAAAGGAGGAGATAAATTCCTTTGAAATTACACCGTATTCATCAATGATAAAAATGTGTGAGTAGGTATTATCCGGAATCGTTGGGATTTTTTTGACATAAGGAATATGAATAATGTTATCGTCTTGAATTTTTCTACTGCTTACAAAAATAACTAAAGACTCGCTAGATATCTCTTTAGCAAGAGCTTCTCCTAAAATACCAAGCTTATCTACGATCAAAATGGGGTATTCGTGTTTTTTTTCAGT
This sequence comes from uncultured Gammaproteobacteria bacterium, assembly GCA_964460145.1. Lineage (GTDB taxonomy): Bacteria > Patescibacteriota > Microgenomatia > Levybacterales > UBA12049 > JACQHJ01. Next base: position 2,402 of record CAYWPH010000003.1, read on the forward strand.
GGTTTCAAAGGCAGGAATGTTCATTTTAGTTTTATATTTTAAAATCAAGTGCCATATTAACTAAGGCATCTGCTTTTTTATTTTGCTCTCTGGGAACGTGCATGTAATAGGTATCAAAACCTAGCTCTTTTTCTTTTATTCTAATTTCAAAAAGCATATTACGAAGTACCGGGTTTTTTACTTTATATCTTCCAACAAGCTGAGAATAAGCAAGTTGCGAGTCCATATAAAACTCTACTCTTAAATCCTTAGGAAAACTTTGTCTGTTTTCCAAAAGCCAGTTAAAGCTCTCCATAACAGCTGAATATTCTGCTACGTTATTTGTTGCCTTTCCAATTCTTTTTCCAATTGATGCAAGTTCATTTCCATTCTCATCTGTAATATAAACTCCAAGAGCTGATGGTCCTGGATTTCCTCTTGATCCTCCATCTGTATAGATAATCACCTTTGTCATAGTATGTTTAGGTTCGCATTCTAAAAAAAATTTAAGAATTCAAACTCAAATCCTATTTTCTATTCTAGCAGATTATTCCTTGAGTAAGCAGTATGTAATCAAGATTGTAAATAGAATCTGGGTTTGCTGAATTGTTAAAAGATAATGGTCGAAAATACCTATAAATATAATTGAGAATATTATTGAAAGCCTTATTACTTTCTTATCTTTAGACTTAATGGAGAGCTTCACTGCTTTAAAAAGCAAATAAATTAAAACTCCAAACCCTATTATTCCAACTTGTGCCAGGGTTAAAAGAAAAATATTATGAACTGGCTGAATTAAAACCGGAGTATTAAAGCTGGTCTTTAAATTATTTAGAAAATTATTTATCCCAACTCCAAATACAGGATTTTTTAAAAACATTTCTATGGATGAATTAATAAGACTTATTCTTTGCAAAACCGACTCATCTGAAAAACTTAGTAAAGTAAATCGTTCTAGAAAAATTGGGTTAAATAAAGTTAATAAAAAAATAATTATAATTGTTAATAAAACAAAAGAGTTGTTTTTCAAAAACTTGGGATTGAGTTTTAATTTCTTGTATTTTCTTACTATCGTAAGTACAAAGTAGATCAATAAAAACATTAACCAGCTAACGATTGCAATACGTGATAAAGAAACAAATATTCCAATTGTTGAGGAAAATAAAACAATAGCTAATAAATATTTGTTTATCAACTGCTTAAAGCTTAAAACAAAAATTGAAGACAAAACTAAAAAGCCTCCTAACACATTTGGATGGGAGAAAGTTCCATAGGGTCTTAAGACTAGTGCTCCATTTATTGAAGCGTTTGCGATTGCCGGAGTCTGCTGGTTAAAACTTCTCTCGCCCAAAAAATATAAAACTCCCTGAAAAGATCCTTGATTTAAATATTGCAAAAAAGAAAGTAGGGATTCAAAAACAATTCCAAATCCCAAAAGAAAGACTATAACTTTTTTATTTAGTTTTTCAAAGTTAAAATAGATAAAAAGACCTAAATAAATAAATTCTAAAAATTTTATTATTCCAAAAATGCCGCTTGCCGGATTTTTAGAAACACTAACTCCTACCAAAAGAAACAAAATAAAAAGTAAAAACAAGATGACGTTTCTTTTGTATTTCTTAATTAGTAATCTTAAAATATTTTTAAAACTAAGGAGAAAAATTAGAAATATTAAAATATCCGTTAGATAGATTGTCAAAGACAAATAGTCTACTCTAAGTCCATAAATAAAAGAAAATTGCGGGAAGAAATGTTTACCTAGCTGTGTGGGTAAAAATAAAATAAGAAGATAGAAAAAAACAAAGGGTAGGTTATTTTGGCCTAACGACCAAAACTCTCTCCCTGCCTTCTCCGCTTGATTCCGAAACAACTTCATCATCTTGTGCAAGAATTAAATGAATAATTCTTCTTTCCCAGGGTTTTAACTCTTCAAGTATTACTTCTCTGCTTTGCGAAACTGCCTTTTCTTTTGCATCGCTCGCAAGCTTTCTTAACCATTCTTCTCTATTTTTTTTATAATCTCCAACTTCTATTGAGACTCTTTTAAACGCTCCTTGTTTTTTAGCAAGAACTAATGCCAAAATAAGTTGCAAAGCATCAAGAGTTTCACCATGATAACCAATAATCATTCCGCTGTCTTGTGTTTCCAAAGTGAGCCTTATTTCCTCTTCTGCTTCTTCCATTTCAAATGAAGTCTCTATAGAAAGATTTTCAAAAAACTCTTTTATGTATTCCTCTGTTGTTTTTTTTGTTGTTTTTTTACTTTTTGACATATTTTTTTATTAAATCTTCAAGCCCGCCAAGACCTGAAACTTTATACTGCTGCATGATACCAAAAATTGTGAACGTGTTCCAGTATAAGGAAAGGCCAATTGGGAAGGTATATGACAAAAATCCAATCATAACCGGGAAAATATAAAGCGACTGTGTTTGGAAAGCTGTTGCAAAATCCTCCTTTTTCTTTGCATCCTTTACTACCATTTTTTTATCGCCAACTGCTGCCATCATCATTTTTGATTGAACAAATTGAAAAACTCCGGTAAGAATTGGGACGAGTAGAATAACTGGTCCCATTGTTGAGATTAATTGTCCTGGGTTTTGTGCAAGGGGGATACTGAAAAAATATACATCCCAAGGCCTATCTAGTTTTAGGAAATCCGAGTACGCAAGTTTATTTACCTCAGCAACTGTATTTGATCCAAGATTTATAACTTTAATCAAAACTGAATAAAGTCCCCAGATTACCGGTAGCTGAATTAAGACGGGAAGGCATCCCGCAGCCGGATTAACACCAAATTCTTTATAAAGCTTCATTGTTTCCGCTTGCAGGGTTTTTGCATCTCCTTTGTGCTTATCTTTAAGTTTTGATAAGTGCGGCACAACATCCTGCATTTTCTTTGAAGCTTTAAGCTGAGCAGAAGTTAAGGGGTAAAGAACAAATCTAATTACAATTGTCAAAACAATAATGGAAAAACCTAATGCAAACGGAATTCCAAGACTTGAAAGAACTTTATATATTAAAAGAAGAATATTAATTATTGGATCAACTATTATTGTGTCAAAAATTATCATATATTTTTAAGCAAACTTATAATAAGGCTGGCATTTTAAAAGCCTTGCCAGTGAAAGATATAGTCCTACTATCATACCTTTTTCTTTTATTGAAATTCTTGCATACTCAGAACATGTTGGCGTAAACCTACATACATTATTTGTTCCTGCAAGCTGACTCATAAAAGGAGAGAGTACGTTTTGATATATGGCTATTAGTAAATATAAAACTGTTTTCATTTTAATAAATTATTTATTTTAAAAGTTTCTTTTAAGCTTTTTTCTATTTCTTCTTGTGATTTTTCCAAGATCTCCTTTTTTACTATAAAAACAAAGTTGTATCCTGGTTTTATCCCTATAAGTATTTCTTTAAGAACTCTGGCTAAGCTTCTTTTTATCTTGTTTCTTATTACCGCTTTTTTGTCAATCTTTTTTGAGATAATAAAGGCAAATTTTGACAAACTCTCTCCATTTTCCCAAAATCTTAAGGTAAACAGGGAAGAGATAATTGTTTTTGCGCCATTACTTCTTTTTAATACTTTCAGGCGGTAAATTTTTTTTAACATTAACTAGAGAGCAAGTTTTTTCCTACCCTTTAACCTTCTTTTCTTTAGAACTTTTCTGCCTGAATTCGTTTTGCTTTTTACTAAAAAACCGTGCTTTCTTTTCCTTTTGATTTTTTGAAGTTTTATAGATTTTTCCATTCAAAGTAGTATATCAGAGTTTACGCTTGTTTTAAAGAGTAAAATAAAAACGATCTAGTTTTATCCACTTTACCATCTTGACAAAAAGTTATCCACATTATTAAACTCCATCTACCATGAATGACTTAAAAAAGCTTTGGAATACAATCCTTGGAGAGCTAGAAATAGAGGTTTCAGAAGCAAACTTTCTAACTCTTTTTAAAAGAACCAGTCTTATCTCTTTGGAAAACAATGTCGCTACGGTTGCCGCACCCTCTAATATGATGATTGACCTTCTGCAAAGAAAGTTTTATGACATTATTAAAAAATCTGTTGATAAACATGTTGGGGGGGAAACACAAATAATTTTTGTTCCAAAGGTAGTTATAGAGGTATTAGAAACTGCTTCTAAAGACGGTACTCTTTTTTCAGAGGATGAAAAAATAGACAAGCCAATTGGTCATCCTCCCAGAGTCAGAGCTGATTACTCTTTTGAAAATATGGCTGTCTCGTCAAGTAATCAACTCGCTTTTGTTTCTGCGACAACTGTTGCCAAAAACCCAGGGGTTACATATAACCCTCTTTTTATTTATGGCCCAACGGGGGTAGGGAAGACACATTTGATGCAAGCTGTTGCAAATGAGGTCTATTTTAAAAATCCAAACAGAAAAATTCTTTACACAACGAGCGAAGAGTTCACAAATGAAGTGGTTGAGGCAATAAGAACAAACAATACGGCTAATATGAAAAGAAAGTTTAGGGAGCTGGATCTTTTAATAATAGATGATATTCAATTCGTTGCCGGTAAAGAGAAGGTCCAGGAAGAACTTTTCCACACCTTCAATATACTTGTGGATAAAAGCGCGCAAATTGTTCTTTCTTCAGATAGACCTCCTTCTGAGATTAAACAGGTAGAAAAAAGGCTTTTATCAAGATTTGCAGGAGGTCTCACTGTTGACGTACAATCTCCGGACTTTGAGTTAAGAACTGCAATCTTGCTTATTAAGGCTAAAAAATATGAAGTAGGTCTTTCTATTGAGCTTGCAAAACTTATTGCCCAAAAAGAGCAAGACGCAAGGGGACTGGAAGGCCTTCTTCTTAGAATTATCACCCAAACTCAAACGCAAGGGGAAGATGAAATAACCGAGGATATTGTCTATTCTGTTTTGTCGCTAAGTAAAGATGAAAAGCCAGTAACGCATCATCCCGATGAAGTCATCGAGAGCGTTTGCAATTTTTATAACGTCAAGCTAACGCAGCTTCGAAGCGCAAAGAGAAACGCTTTTTTAGTTAGGCCCCGCCAGGTTGCAATGTTTTTACTTAAGAAAAGGCTGGGCCTGACATACGTTGAAATAGGGCATTTACTCGGGGGGAGAGATCATACAACTGTTATGTATGGTGTGGAAAAGATTGAAACTATGCTTGAAAATTCCTTAATTCCTGATGATATCTTGGGGATAGTTTCTCCTAACCCGGGAAAAAATGTGAATTAAATGCCTTGTTTTTGTTATTAACTTTTTATCCACATTTTTATCCACACGATATCAACCTAATCTTAGGCACGAGCTCTTGCTTTTTTCCACTTTTCCATATACACTACAACAACTACAAATAGATATATGTTAGTTTCTTTTCTTTCAGACAACCTTGTTAAAAAAATTTCCTTTTTAAATCATGCCGTATCTATTAGAAGCCAGCTTCCTATTCTTTCTAACTTCCTACTTACTGCGGAAGACGGGAAATTAACGATTAGCGCAACTGATCTGGAAATGGGAATTATATCCTCAATTTCTGCAAACGTACAAAAGCCGGGATCGGTTACGGTTCCAGCCAAAAACTTCTCAGACCTTTTTTCAAACATCTTAAACCAAAAAATTACCCTTGAGGTGGAAGAAAACGTTTTAAAGCTAAAAGGAGAAAAGATAAAAGCAGCTTTTCAAACAATGCCCGCAGAGGATTTCCCAAAGCTTTATGACCAAAAAGGTGCGGAGATATTAAGTTTAGAAAAAAAAGAAATAGAGCAGTTTTTTACAAGAACTACGTTTGCTGCGGCAATTGATACGACTAGGCCAGCCTTATCCGGAGTGCTTTTAGAAAATCAAAGAACAGGCCTTGTCTTTGTTGCAACAGATTCATACCGCCTAACGCTGCAAAAAACACCCCTTAAAGCTTTAAAGGAACTGGAGAAGGCCATTGTAGTTCCGGCAAGAATAATTAAAGAAATGTCTTTTGTAAAAGAAGAAGATGGTAAAGTTAAGTTTTATGTTGCAAAAGAAAGTAACCAGATTTTAATACTTCAGGGGGAGACAATAATAGTCGGAAGGCTTATAGATGCAAATTATCCCGAGTATTCCAAGATTATTCCTACGAATCAAGCAACGAAGATAGAAATAGACAGGGAAGAGCTTCTAAATGCAATTAGAATTTGTTCTGTGTTTGCCAGAGAGACCGCAAATATTGTTAAGTTTACTATTCAAAAAGAAAAACTGATTGTATCGGCAAATTCCCCAGCTGTCGGAGAAGACCTGGTTGAGGTAGAAGCAAAACTAACAGGAGAGGAAAACGAAATAGCCTTTAATGCAAAGTATTTAATAGATATACTATCTATTCTTTCTGAAGAGATAGTAACTTTTGAAATGACAGGACCCTTAAATCCAGGAGTATTTAAGATAAAAGATGATAATAGTTTTCTCCATTTAATAATGCCTATAAGGGTTCAGGCATAAATTCTTGATCTATCTCCTCGTTTTTTGTTGTTAAGATATTTATTTCGTCTTTAAAATTGTTAAAGAAAGAAGCTTGATCTTGGGGCTTAAAATAAAGTATCTCCCGCAATACTCCAAGAGTTTTTACAGCTACCCCTTCTTCTAAAAAGACGTGCCACGCTCCTTCGTCTGTTGATTCATAGAATATAGCGTCTTCTTTGCCAAACTTATTAATGTACTTATTAAGAGTTCCTCTATAGTCGGCGAAAACATTTTCCAAAGCATAAGAGACAATTGAATTTTGTATTACGACAAAATTTGTAAAATTCTCAAATGGCGTATCATATATTAGGTATTTCTTTCCTTCAAGAGTAAAAATGCCTTTTGGTTCACCTAGTATTGCGACTGCTTCCTCTTCAGTGGTTTTTCCTGGGATAAGCAAGTTAATATCGGTGTATTCTGCATAGGGGACGTTTTTGTCGATTGTCTTAATGGGCGCACGATCAGCTGACTTAGTAGGTTTATCTTCGCTTGGGGTTTTTAAGAAAACAAGCAAAAAAATTCCAATAAATATAGCAACTCCTAAAAGGATAATCAAGATTAATTTTAATTTAGCTTTAATTAAATTCATAATCATTTCCGTACACCGCCCTCTTTATGTAATTATAAGTGCTTGAACACTCTCTTTTAAAGTTGTAGATTGGTTTTCCTGCGCTTCCAGGCGCAAAACTGGTTTTTGAGTTCATTACATAGAGCATTGTTGCCTCGGCCATAGACTCGCTGGCAGGAATAGTTGTTCTTAAGGAGTAAGATTTTATAAAGCCTCTGTCGTAACACGTTTTATCTCCTCTGGCAAGGTTTCTTAGCCAAGACGTACTCATAATAAGAGGTTGTGTTTGTTGTCTGATTTGATGTCCAGTTTCATGCAAAAGTAGAGGAGTTGGTCCATTTCTGTAAAAACAACTAAATCCAGACGAGTCATTTACGACATAAAGCTTAATGTTGTTTGGTGTTAAAACATCCCCGCCGCAGCTATTTGTTCGGGCGCCGTTATAGACCCTAATCTTAAACGGTCCTGCTTTTTTTAACAAGTTATAATAATTTGAAGACTTGCTTGAAATCGCATACGTTCTATATATCGCTTGAAGATGATAACACGAAGAATCCTTAAATATTGTGTTTCCAAGATAAACAGATACGCCAAAAACACTCTTAAGCATATCCCATACTTGATTACAGGAGGGAACAGGAACCGGGCCAGGGCCAGGATCAGGAGAAGAGTTAGTAATTGTAATTTCAGGAGTGCTATATTGTGAACAGTTATCTTGATTAGATGAAGAGCAAACATTTACAAAAATATATATCTTTTGGTCGCTATTAACTTTTGGCGGAGTATACGAGGTTGTTGTTCCTTGGGGTGCACTAAAAGTGCCTCCAATTTGAGGAAGATCCCAAGAATAAGTAACGTTTTCACTGCAGTTTTCAAGAGTAAGGACTGCAGGAACACTGTTGTTTATTGTCGTTGGGCTTGCGGTTAAACTCTTGCATGTAGGAGGCGCAGATACACCTGTAAAGATGACTATAACTACAATAATAACCAATACAAAAAATCCTACGATTAAAGCAATTGGTCCCCAAACAGGAGCAGACGCTATGAGAGCAGATCCCGCAGCTACAACCGTTTGTCCGCCTCTAATTACAGTAGACGCAGTTCGTAATGTTTTTGCAGCTCCTTTTGCAGTTTTTACTCCTTTTTTGGCTGTTTCTAAAGTGCTTTTTGCATTTCTTGCCGTATCAATTCCCTGATTTAGCCTGTCTATTGCGCTTTTTTGTTGCTTTTCTTGTCCTTGTCCCTCTTGTCTTTCGTTTTTATCCATAGATTAATAATAACAAAATTAAGGATTATTGGTTGATTCGCCAGCTTGGGGGTTGTTAGATTGTTCAGTTGATGCTTTTACCTGATCTAATATTTCCTGCGGATTTGAGGTTATTGTTTCATGTTCAAAAGAAGCGGCAACAACCTGTATTGCAACATGGTTTTGTCCGGCAAAGAAAAGTCCTTCTCCAACGTTTGCAGACAAAAGCAGCTGTTTTTCACCGCTAGTTAAATAGAAAACATCAGATACAAGATCAATTTCTGAAGGGCTTTGTTTTAAAAGCATCTGAATAGATGAGTTAGAAAGTACTGCTTTTCCATAATCAGTTGAGAGAAAATCCCGAACGTCTTGGGTAATGGTTGTAAGACCTAGGTAATATTTTCTGCTTCTTTTAGCAATTGAATAGACAAAAGAAGCTGAGTCTTCATATTTCATCATATACCAGGCTTCATCTAATATTAAAAGCCTTTTTTTAAGGTCTTTTTTAACCTTTGTCCAGACAAAATCCAAGATTATGTGCATTGCAATCGGTCTTAGTTCGTCTTCCAAAGCTTTTATGTTAAATACGGTTAATGGATTTGAAATGTCAAAGTTGGATTGCTGGTTAAATATTCCGGACAATGATCCTTTAATAAATTTCTCAAGCATTAGAGCCAGTTCTTTTGCTTTTTCGTCTTCCATGCCAAGCAAAACTTTATATAAGTCTTCCATTAAAGGAGGCTGCTTTTTCTGCGTAGAGGGATCTGTTGTTATTCCTTTTTGTCTGTATGTTTCAACCAAGGCTCTATCTAATATTGCATCTTGGGTTGCGTTAAGTTTTCCCATAACGATTTTTAAAAGACCATGGAGAGAAAGTATTTTAAGTCCAAGTTCGTTTTCCCCCTCCTCATACATTCCGGATAAATCAAAAGGATTGATTTTAATAGCAGAGGAGGCTGTAAAAGCAACTTCTTCTCCATCCAATTGTTTAGCAAGTTTTTCATATTCTCCTTCGGGATCAATGACTATAACCTCAGTCCCAAACATAAACTGTCTGATAACCTCAAGTTTAATAAGATAGGATTTTCCGGCACCGCTTTTTCCCAAAATTACCTCATTTGCGTTTTCAAGGGAATACCTGTCAAAGATAATTAATGAGCCGTTTTGCTGGTTAATTCCATACATTACTCCTTTGTCTTGGGTAAGCATAGCTGAAGTAAAAGGAAAAGTTGAGGCAAGAGAAGTTGTATCCATATTTCTGGTAATATACAGCCTGTCTTCTCCAAGAGGAATGGTTGATTTAAACCCGTCTTCCATTTGTAAAGTAGCCACTTTTGGAAGTAAAAGAATTGAGCTTAAAGTCGCGTTTAGTCTTTTTGAAGCTTCGTTTAATTCCTGTAGGTCTTCAGAGACAAGAGATACGTAGAGGCTGAATTGAAAAAACCTTTCAATTCCTTTCGCAAGTTCCTCCTGAACGGAAAGAGCGTCTTCCAAGGATGCTTTTACCTTTGGATCTATATCCAGTCCCTCATCTTCATCTGAGGCAATTGTTGCTTCCATTTCTGCAATTTTTCTTCTTAGATCTGATAAAACGTCAGCAGTAAGCGAGGGATAAATAAACATTGAGATATCCATAGAGTGGTCAAAGTTAATCAAGGGCTCAAGCCAGTTTGGATTAACGTATCTTGGATAGCCTGCCACAAAAAATGTTTTATGAAGTTTTTCTCCGATTCTAATATTATTAAAATCAACCTCAATTGAGGAAGGGGATATGATGTCTGGAACAGAATTCATTCCTCTTTGCAAGCTCAGGATAGATTCCGGAATGCTTGATACAGCTTGTGGTTTTTTGTTTTTCTTTCTTCCAAACATTATTTCCCCTCCTTTCCGCTTACTATTGATGACTTTTCTGATCCTTGGGTATGCGATGGATGAATAGCCTGCTCGTTAAAGATGTCATAGAAAAGCTTTATTAGTTTGTCTTTATCTAAGACTTCTGACTTTAAGCCAATTCTGTTTAGCTGAGACTTTATCGTATCTGCTTTAACGTGCAAGGCTGATCTTGCGGAAATGGCAAAAGCGTCTTTTGCGCCCTTACCCAAGGCTTGCCCTGCTCCCAAAGCCCCTTTTTCCAGGGCTGAATACGAAATGACAACGTAGAATTTTTTATCTAAAACAGTATTTATTTTAATAAGCTCTGCTACAAAGTTTCTATATAATTCGATTTGTTTTGCAAGAGCTTGATTTTGGGTTTTTTTAGCTTCAGCTGCTAGGGAATTTAAATATGATGATATATCTACCTGTTTGCTTCTTACAACGATTTGAATAGGGAAAGAAAGGGAATTTAATAAGGCAGAGTAGGAATATATTTTTGCGTCCTGTTCGTCAATTGACAAAAGTTCAAAGTTTGTAGCCTGGACTTCAATTACTACGCAGGCATTTCCTCCATTTAAAACAACGATATCTTCATAAATATCACTTATTTCAATAAACTTTTGTGTTGAACTTTGTTTTAAGGCAGATTTTGCCATTAGTTAAATAGAGACCTCCTTAGCTCTTCTCTTTTATCTACAGAAATAACTTCAATAGGCATAATGACCTGACCTGTTGCCTCAAAAGTAATGGTGTCAAACCTATTTTGTTCTTTAGGATCTTCAAAAGTAATTGTATATTTGCCGTTATTTAATGCTGTTGCTGAGGCAAAATGCCCAAGCGCGTTTGTTTTAAAAGCCCTGACTGCATTTCCTTCCGTGTCTTTTACTTCAACCAAGATGTTTCCCAAAGGATTTCCCCTTGGGTCTTTAATAATACCTGTCAGTAAATTTGGAAATTCAGGAGTTGTCGGAAGTCCTACGCTTTGAGTCATGTTTTGGGGAATACTCCGTACGTATTGCGTTTGTTTTGTGGGGTTTTCTTTTGCCATTGAAGGAGAAAACACTGGTCCCTGGGGTTGTCCTACTGTTTTTTGCATTTCAATAAGTCTTTTCTCAAGATCCTGTTTTTGGGAAAACATCTCATTTAGTTTTCCTTGAAGCTCTAACACTTTTTGGTGAGTTTCTAAAAACGCTTTTGAATCTATCCTATCTTCTTTTGCTTCTATTTGTTTTGCCTGAGCCAGCTCTTTTTCTAAAACAGCTGCGGTTTTAAGCAGGTTTTCCTGAGACAATATTTCATCAGGAGTTTTTACTGTTTGATCTTGTTTTTGGTTTTGCAATAGATTTGGTTGTTGGTTAGGAGCTTGTCTTGCAAAAAAATGTGATGGAATATTTCCAGGAGCTACATTCTCCTTTGGGATAGGAGCGGAGTACGAAGCTAAACTTTGAAAAAACACAGATTCTTTTTGATCGAGCTTATTTTTCCTTTTGGGAAATTTATTTAGAAATTGTCTAAACTGTTGATCCGATGACAACTTAGGATTAGCGCCCGGAGTTGTTTGCATAACAAGATTAGCTCCCTGTTTTTGATATACATATTGCGTTGGGCTAAAAACAGCCTTAAAAAAGTTTGCGATCATTGTATCAAGAGGTCTTCCTTCAATCGGAATAAACGCAAGAGCAACGCCTATTAAAACAAAAATTACTGCAAGAGGTATTTTTATAAAATCATTTAAGGGCGTTACGAAAAAAAACCAGCCTATTAAGACACCAACTGCAACGTAGGCAAACTGTTTTACAGTCATATCGCCTATAAGCTTAAACTGAAAGCCTGTAATGTCTTGTGGTATAGGATGGTTTTCCATATATTAAGTAAATACTATTAATTAGTACCTATTACTATTGTTTACCGTGAAAAATATCATTTCAAGATTATCAAACTGGGTCAAACTTGGATTAAAGTGGATAAAATTTGTGTGAAAACTATACGCCTAGTTTAATATTTCTTATTGCATCAACTCCGGTAAAGTCTGCAATGAGGTTGATTATGAAAAAAGAAAGAAAAACTACAATAAGGCCAATAAGGGCAAAAGTAAGCATTTTTCTGGCGCTATCAACACTTTTTGGGTCTCCGCCTGAGTTAATAAGTTTAATTCCTGAATAAATTACTAAAAATAGGGCAAAAATTGTTGCAACAATTAAAGACCAGTTGATTACAACTTTAATTATTTGAGGAATACAGCTTAGGGTTGGGGCGTCAATTCCTTCAGGGATACAAGTCTTCCAATCAACAGATAAGAATTCCATATAAGGTAACAATAGCAAAGTAATTATTTTACTTCAAGTGGATTATTGAGGATTTGGTGTATCAAGGGTTGGTAAAGTGAACTCGCTTAGACTAAATCCTGGAATAAAGAATCCTATTATAAAGTTAAGTATGAAATAGGAAAGGAAGATTACAACTAATCCTACAATTGCTGCAACAATATGTTCTCTTGCTCCCTGAACTGCTGTTTTATCTCCGCCTGATGTTAACCATTTAAATCCTCCCCAGATTAAGTAGAGAAGGGCAACTATAACAGACAGAATGAAGATAAGGTTTATAAGACCGACAATTATTTTTCCAATCTCGGGTTCACAAAGTGGTTGAAATCTTGTTCCCTCAGCTGCGCATAGGGTTTCAGCAAAAGCAGAAGGGACAAAGCTTAAGAAAGCTACTAGTGGAGTTAATGCTACAAGTACTTTTTTCATGTATTAATTAAATGCTAGGTTGTTTTTTTTATTTTGTCAAGACCCACTTTATGTTTGAATTTATTAAAAGTTGATTATCTATTTTTTACAATAACAAACTAAGGTTCCGCCTACTAAAGTACAGGATTCTTTTTGTGGAGGTCTGCAGGTTACATGTCCACCGGTATATTGCCCACTTGGATTAGTGAGTGTTGGTATTGTAAAATTTCTTAGGCTAAATCCTGGAATAAAGAATCCGATTATAAAGTTAAGAATAAAATATGACATAAATATTACAACTAACCCTACGATTGCAGCAACAATGTGTTCTCTTGCTCCCTGTACTGCTGTTTTATCTCCGCCTGATGTTAACCATTTAAATCCTCCCCAGATTAAGTAGAGAAGGGCAACTATAACAGACAGAATGAAGATAAGGTTTATAAGACCGACAATTATATCTCCAATTTGTGGGTCGCATAAAGCTTTAAATTGGCCTTTTTTTGAACAGAGACTTTCTTTGGCCGCAAACGAGTATGATGCAAAGCTTAAAAAACCTACGGCAGAAAAAATAAATGAAGCCAATTTTTTCACTTTAACTAAATCGTAGATGAGTTTTTTTCAATTGTCAAGTTTTAGGAAAAGGAATAGCGTCTAAAAGTTTAAACCCAAAAAATCCTGTTACAAAATTGATTATAAAAAAAGATAGAAATACTACAATAAGACCAACTAAAGCATAGGTCATTCTTTGTTTTGCTGAAGCAATCTTTTGCTTATCTCCAACAGAAGTCATCCATAACCAGCCTGAATATATTAAAACCAAAAGAGCAAAAATTATTGCAAAAATAAAAAGATAATTGATGGAAGCTTTTAATATATCAATTAACTTAGCTTCTCCACCTGTTGGAATATTTATTCCCGCCGGTGGGTTAATTTCTCCTCCTGGAAGCTTTATACTTAGTAAACCCATATCTATTTATTTAGTCTTTGGAATATCTATTAGTATATCTTTTCCGCTAGTTAAAGTATCAATCTTAAAAAGGTCATTGATTATAAATTGTAAAAGCACAAAAGAGAAAATGATAAACAAAAGTCCTACAATCGCAGAAGTTAATTCTTCTTTTGCTTCCTGCACTTTTTCTGGATTTCCTTGGGAAAACATCAGCTTATATCCAGCCCTGATTATTAAAAGAACAACTATGCCTCCGGAAATACCAAGAATTACTTCAAGAATTTTGGGAATTAACTCTAGGGGGTCTGTGGGTAACCGGCCTAATCCGCTAAAAACTCCCGTACATTCCTCGCCATCACTTACTGTTCCGCTTAGACTTTTTTCGCAGGGCGTTTTAAGAGGTTTTGCTTTCTCTTGTTCTGCTGGGGGTTGTTCTGTATTTTTTTGGCATCCCTTTCCTTGAGTACAGGAAGAGCCTTTTGCACAATAAGCTCTTAACTCAGGTGCTATACAAGTACCGTTGTTCGAATCAGCGCAATATTGACCATTCCATGTATATGCTGCTCCACATTTATAACAAACATCGCCTAATCTAGTTTGTGCCCTAACGCACTTATTGCTTTCATCTTGACATATTAGATTATCATTACAATCTCCAGGATCGCCATTTGCTGGATTACAAGTTGAGTTTAATGACCCATACGTTTTGCATGCCTGAGGCGGACCAGGATTAGAGCAATAGCCTTCTCCAGCATTACAAGTAGTTCCTTCCGCTGAACAATCTACTCTTCTAATTGAAGGCACGTAATCTGTTCCTTTTGAGCAACGGTTATATTGGTAATTCCATGCGTATCCATCAGGACATAAAGGACAGCTTTTAGGAGTAGGAGGATCTTCTGCGGAAAAACCAGCTGCAATGTTAATGTATAATGTCGTACTAATTCTCGTTGGATCGTAAAAAATTTGTTGGCATTTACTGTCCATGTTTATATCTGTAACTGCCATGCCATAATCCCCCCTCCTAAAGGGATCTAGGTGGTCTCCAACTGTATTGCCATTGTGATCAAAGGCATAATTGATAATAATGTTTCCGCCACTATCTGGATGGAACAAAATGGGCCCATCATTACCACTAATTACTCCTCCTTGTCCTCCGTACCCATCGGTTCGTCTAATAAAAACGTAATATCCCTGGCTTGGATCTGCGTTACCATTGGTGTTAATTATTAGGCCTGCTGGAATTACGCGGTCTCCTTCATCAAGATTTGTTGGCTTGTTTGGTAGAGTACATTCTCCGAATTCATCTGTGGCAAGCGCAGACATTTTAAATAAAGGAGACGCCCCTAGAATTACAAAAAGAGTTAGGAGTAATAATAACTTTCTTAGCACGCTTTTATCGTAACTCAAAAAATAGTTAAATTGCAAGTAAATTTAGTTTGTAAACTTAAATCCCCTTCCTTTTATGGTCTGGATATATTGCGGTTGGTTAGGATTGTCTTCAATTTTTTTCCTAAGTCTAAAGATTAATTGATCCAACGCCTGATCTGTTACTCCTAAGACTGTTTTTTGATCTCCCCAGACCGCATTTATTATTTCTTCTTTTTCTATAATCCTATCTTTATTATCAAGTAAGAACTTTAAGAGTTTAAATTCCAAGGCTGTAAGTCTGTCAGAAAAATTTATATCTCCTCTTACTACTTCTCCCATTTCATTTATTTGTATTTGTTGGTTTTTACTTAAAGATGAAGATTTTTCTTTTACGTAGTCGCTAAAAAGAGAAATAGTTAAAATATCGTTTTTTATAAGACCTACATTTTCAAGATGTTTTAAGTCTTTTAAATTATTATTCGCAAAAGCTATCTGTTCAGAAGGCGTTAAATGGTTCCAGATACCAAATAAAGCGCTTCTGACGGATTTTTGTTCTATGAAAAAACGTCTTAATTCAAGTTTATTTTCAAATTTTTGATCTGCAGAGATTACGCTTTCTGCGCAAAGCCTCATTAAATTACTGTGTCCTGCTGTTAGTTCAAAAATGTCATCTAAAAGATTTTTATCTATTTTTTTATCTGTAATTTTTTCAAGATACGAGATTCTAAAATCTACTCCCGGTTTATCATAAATGGGAAGATAAATTATTTTTCCTGCGACAAATTCGTAAAAATCAGAGATTAGAGTCGCTTCAAAGGCATCCTCAAGAGGCCTGTTTAGTGAAAAAACAACTGAAAACTTGTATTTCGCTCTGTTTCGAAGCACCCTTAAGTTTGTAAAAAAATCTTCTTCCAAAAATAAGATATATTCTTCAAATCTGTCAAATAGAAAAACAATGCTAAGATTTTTTTCCAAAGCCAAAAAATCTATTGTTTTTTTAAGACCGGAGAAAATTACAAGCTCATCTTTTATCTGCATGCTATCTTTAAATATTTTATTTACCACGTCATATTCTTTAAGCATTTTTCTCTCCCTTAAAGAATCAATAAGACCTAAGAATATATATTTAGTTGCTTCAATAAGGGGTTTTTTTCTTATTTCCGAGAAGTTTAAATAGACAAAATGAAAACTGCTTTGATTTTCTCCCAAATGCTTTATCCTCACCTTTTTGTTATATGCCAAAATCCTAAGAAGAGTTGATCTTCCGACTCCTGGGATAGAGACAAGTTGGCAGGAATTACCTTCTTTTATAAACCCAAGTATTTTTTCTATTTCCAAAAGCCTTGTGCCCTCTGGATATAGAGATTCAAAGTGTTCTGGTTCCATGTAACAATATTGTAATTTTTTTATAACCTAAATATCAAGCTGTTTTCGTGTTTTTCCCTTAAACTGCGGCTATTATGAGCGAGCGAGAATACATGCCTATAACAGATCAGTCTGAATTGACAATAGAGCCTGTTGACTCTACACTAAAAACAGGAGATATATTTATGGAAGATACAAACGAACAAAAAGAAGTTGATCGAGAAGCATCAACAGAAAGATCCTCAACGGAAAGAGCCCGAAAAGAAAGATCGCCTTTCGAAAAAGCTACTGAACTTGTTAGTCTTGTGCATGAAAGTAGTGTGCCAAAGACTATATCCGAAGAGCATGAAAAAGTATTTTTAAGTATGAAAATACCTCAGGATGTAATCGACAAAAACAGAGAAACACCCGAAGTCTTGTTCGAGATGCTTGAGGAGAGGGTGCAATTAATTGAAGAGGCATTAGGAGAACAAGAAGAATATGTGCCTCCTGATACCCGGGCAATAACGGATGCAATCAAAACAGGTATACAGGAATTAATGGAAGCAATAGGACTAGGCCAGAGTGCATTCATGCAATCAGAGCTTGCTCAAATGTCAAAAGATGTACCACCTTCATTTACGTATACATATACAGATGCAAATACAGGACAAGAGGTGGAAAAGACAGTTGATCTTACTCGTTTAACAGCGGCGGGGACTATGGCAGAGGCAGCAGAAGCAACTAAAAGAAATATTCTAAAAGGAGTAGAAAGAGTAGAAAATTTAAATAGTTTCAGAAGTTCACTGACTAAGCATATAGATATTATAGAAAAAGAGGATGAATATGAGGTTATAAGAAAAGCAGTTGATGGGTTTATTGATGACGTTGATCAAATAGTTGATCTAATGAGTCAAACCGAGAAAGAATTGCTCGAGTTTAAAACTAAAAGAGGAAGGCTTAATAAGCTTTCAGGTGAAGAGAAAATGTCTGCTGATGAAAAGAAAAAACGCGTTTTGGAATTAAAAGGCATTGCTAAAGAGTGGGCTCCTTACTTGAGAGGTCATTATATGGAGATGGAGGAAAAAGGTATGGTAGAAATGCCAAAAGACTTGGAAGATTTGGTCAAGCTTGCCCGGTCAAAGGCAGAAGCTGAGTTTGCAAAGGGAGGCCCAAAAGACCTTATTGACGAAATAACCATAGAAGAAGCAGATGGTACAAAAAGAATTGAAGAAAGAACAAATCTTGCTCATTTTTATGAATGGGTAAGGCATCAAATGTGGAGAGTCCATGATTTTAATTCAACCTCCGAAGCTAATTTTTTCTCTGACGAGGGAATGGGAGTAAAGACTACATACAGAACGATAAATTTTTTTGAAATGGTTTTTACACCCAGTTTTTTTAAGCAAAAAAGGTCAGAGTTAACACACTTTTTTGATAAAAAGAAAGGCAAATGGGTAACCAAACTTGTAGAATCAAGTAATTCAAATGAAGAATATGATAAGTTACGAGAGGCACTTTTGTACGAAGTATACATCTTCCAGCTGATGAGAAACGGAGATTTTGTTTATAGAGATAATATGGCTGGAGTTAAAGGAATGACTCAGGCTATGGAAGGGATATTCAAAACAAATCCAATCACAAAGGATGATTATTTAGAAAGAATTTTATCTATGTCTTCAATGTCTAGGACTGCCTTGGGAGAAAAGGATACTACTGGAGGAACGATAATAGATAAATTAGATAATAATTTTATGATGGGAGATGCCGTAAGAACGGCATGGAGCTCATATTTCTATATTTGGGATTATAAATCCGTAGCGGAATTACTAGGCTCGGATTCGGCGTTTTTCCAAAAAGAATACGATCAGTATGATGATAAAGGCGGAAAAAAGGGGAGGAAATTAAAAGGAGGAGCAAAAGAAGAATGGTTCGATGAAAACGGAAAATTCAGACTGGAATTAAATAGTGGCGAAAAAGAAAAAGTAAAGGAGGCCCTGGTTAAAAAACTTAAAAGGCAGCCTACCAATGAAGAATTTGAGGAAGGGATACGAGAATCGATACAAAAAAGAAAAGACAACTTAATGCACTATATGAATGTTTTCCACGGTCCTTCCAAAGATCAAGGGGAGATAAAAGAGATTAGAGAAAGAGTGGTGCTTTCCCTGATGCATAAAAAAGGCATTTCTTATAACGAAGCAAAGCTTGCGGAAGCTTGGGCGTTTTCACTTCAGAGATTTACCGGCGTTGCGGCAAGAAACGACACTGAATCAGTCGGGTTTGATCAATGGACAAAGCAGACTAATCTAGAAGAATACAGACAGAGGCAAATCTCAGAAAGAAGAAGAGCGGAATATGGAAGTAAGTATACTATGGCTCACCCTGATCATAACTTTGGCCCTGGTCTTAAGAGGGTGACGCTGACTTTTGCTGAGGCGGTTAGGGATACTAAGCATAGAGCTATTTATGAACTCATGCAGGGAGGAAGAGGTGGCAGAATTGACATGGAAAACAATCCAATTAAAAAAGATATAGATTTTGAAAGAAATTATCAAAAAGATGAAAAGGGAAACTATATATTTGCTGATTATAACGGCCGTATTGTTCCTGAGGATGAATTAAAAAAATTAGGGTTCTTTGGTATAAACAGATTTGTAATAGATGATGATAAGAAGGTTAAGTTCCAAATTGTAACAAGAAACGAGGCTGGAGAAGAAGTAGTAAAAGATGTAGAACCCTATACAGCAAATCTCCGCCCTCTTAAAAGAGATATTATCTTTAGGGATGCTGACGGAAACGTAATAGAGAGTTTAAGCGGTAGGGCAGTAAACTATTCTCTTGATGAAAAAGGCAAACCCACTTTTTATGACATAAATGGATCTGTAGTTGACGCGGGAGAAAATAAACCTAGAGTCGTTGAAAGAGAAGTCAATAAAATTGAATTTGGGCAAGACACAATGAGACAGTTTACGGCAAACATCATAGGTCAAAGTACAGAATGGTATGAGGATATAATTCAGGGAAAAGACATGGGATTTTTAGAGATGTTTAAAGGGTATAATTCTACGGGAAAAGCAATTATAGATACAGATAAGTTGAATGAGTTAAGAGGGCGTAGAAGAAAAAACATTACTTATGCTCTCTCTACCTGGAAAGGCACGGACTATACAAAAACTATAAGAACGTGGTGGAAAGATAAAGAAGGGGGAGACTTACAGATCAAAGAGCAATCAATTCTTGAATCAATGTTTGGAGAAGAAGTGTTGGCCTTTATCCAGATGGAGGTATGGTCAAAGCGAAGAGCCGAAGACGAAAAAATAAAAGAAGCGTTTAAAGATTCTGAAATACCATTAAAAGATATAAATATATTTAAGCTTGCGGACTACCACGACGTTCTTACGGATGCTCAGAAAGACCAGTTAAAAATATGTATCTGGACAGGAGTCTTTACCTATACGATTGCCAAAGATATCTGGAGGCATAGGGCAATTGACAGTAATGACAAGAGATGGAGTTTTGATGAAGTAAAACAGGTATATGGAGTTTTAGAAGACAGCGGATTATTAAATGAAGATGAATTGCCTGTGGTTCAAGAAAGTACAGATACAGGTACCGCTAAGCTGTTTGGTCAAGAATTTATGCAAGCTTTAGGCCTTGGCAATCTGGAAGGTTTTTGGCAGATGATACAGGCAATGATAAAGCAGCAATCTCTAGTTTAATTTATCTTCTTCTTCGTGGTACGTAAGGCACATCTTTTCTTACTGCTTCTCCTTCTTCTCGTACTTCTTCTATAATGCGTTGTTCTGAGCGTTCTACGTCTACAGGGGTCGCCGCTACACCAGGCCCATGCGCTTCAGTTCTTTCTGCGCCTGTGGTAGGTTCTATTGAAGGGTTATGTACTACCTCTTCTGGGGGAGGAATGGCAGTAGGTGGTTTATCTTGCGTAGAACTAGTCGGTTTTTTATCTATATCATCAAAGCGCTCTTGCTCCAAGTCTCTTAATGACTTTCCATTTTCTTTACGTTCGTCTGAAATTAATTTTAACTTTACTTTTCTAAGTATTGGGTTTCTTCCTAAACTACTACTCCAGAATGTTCTCGAAGTTTTCTCTCGGGCTTTAGTTACAGGCGTAGCCAAAAGACCTGTTGGATATTTCTTGCCCTCTTGGTTTACGTAATTCTTATAGAATTTGTTTCTAGCAGTTGCTAAGAATGCAAAACCCATTCCCTGTGCTGCTTTTACGCTTTCTCCAGCGCCTGATAGGTCAATGCTAAATTTCTCTTTAAAGGATTTCCTTACTCCTTCTGCAACATGAGGAGCAGCAAGGACAAAACCCAAGGCAATTAATGGACCCAGTGTATATATTCCCCCCGCAAAGTTACCGATAAGCGGAGGAACAAATAAAACTTCTTTGTAGTTAGGATTATCAGATATATCTACAAAAAGCTTTGCAAGTAGGAAAAGCCCTACTGTTGCGGGAAAGACTGCTAAGTTTCCCAAAAGATCTTTAAGCCATCCGGTAAAACCAAGAGATGAAGCTCCTGGAATAAGTCCTCCTAATATCCAAAAGGGTGCAAAAATAATATCAACAAGGATTCCTATATAGCATTTTAAAAGGAAAATCCAGAGCTTAAAAAGATTCCATAGGAGAAGGATAAGTATTATGAAAAAAGCAATGCCTCCGATTAGCCAGCTGACTATAAATCCTAATATTCCGCTTAAAACGCCTCCGACAGTGTCTGCAGCAAGTTTTCCCCAGTCAAGTGTAACAAATGATAAAGCTGCGTTTCCTACGTTAGATACAACATCTCTTCCAAGTCCAATTGCATGGCATAAAATATCCAGAGGGCCGTTTGTGTTACATGTGTCTGGGGCTTGTTCTTGATTTGGCGAAGAAGCCTGTCCAAAAGATGAGTTAATTGCTTCTTGAATGCTTCCTGCGCCTTTTTGTGCTAGGTTAAATAATCCTCCTGCACCCTGTTCTTCAGTTTGATCTCCATATGAGACTGCTTGATCAAAAAATCCTATTGCATGATTATTTAAATTTTGTGTTGTTAGTCCAATATCAATATTGTTATTTGCCGTATTCATTACTTTTATTACCACATATGTTGAGGCCCACATAAGATCAATTAAAAGTCCTGCGATGGCAAAAGAAAGAGTAACCATAATAATGCCGATAATAAGTTTTGGAATCTGGTTTTGGATAGTCATGACGGTTCTTGGGTCTATTTTTGCCCTAAGCATTATTGCAACTCCAATAATTATGAAAACAAAAATAAATAGAAGATATGAAATGTCTCTAAAGACTGCCCAAATTCCTATTATTGGATTGATTGAATCAAATCCTACGCCTTGACTTTCCTGAGCATAAGAGGGTTTTGATATACCAAAACTTTGCGAAAGATAGGAGACATATTGACCAGTACTGGCAGGGCTTGTATAAAGCATTGCAATGCCTCCTGTAAGAAGGCCTAATACTCCTCCGCCGTTATCAATAAACCCAAGTTGTCCGGTTTTAGGATCAAAGCCAAGGCATTTTTGTTCTCTATGGCTAAAGTTTACTCCTGCAAGCTGACATGAAAACGCAGACATTACTTCAAAAATAACGTTTTGTGACCAAATGTTTAAATCTCTTGTTTGATAATTGGTTGTTGTGGGAATATTTCCTTGGGCAAAAGCAGGAGCTTTAAACACCAAAAATACGAGGATAAATACAATAGCAAATAAAATACTGTGGACAGCTTTCATCTAAATATAGTGTGGAATATTTTTCTGTTTCTGTCAAGTTTGTGAAAACAGCAAAATTGAAGTAAAATAGCCCTATAAGTGCCCGTAGTTCAATGGATAGAACACCTGGTTGCGGTCCAGGCGGTTGAAGGTTCGATTCCTTTCGGGCACGCTAAATGGAGGGTTCACATAGTGGACAATTGTACGTGTTTCGAAAACACGAGGGAGAAATCTCTACGCAGGTTCGAATCCTGCACCCTCCGCTATGACACTTGAATTTTCAGCAGGAGGAATTGTTTTTAAAAAAGAAAAAGGAAAAGTTTTTGTTTTGGTTTCCCAGCACTCAGGCCATCACGGCTGGGTATTTCCAAAAGGAAGAATCGGAGACCATGTAGAAAACGAAAATAAAGAAGACACTGCCCTAAGAGAAGTAAAAGAAGAAACTGGGGTAAGTGGAAAAATATTAAAACCTTTAAAACCTGTTACATATTTTTATAAATGGGAAGGTAAAAGGATTAAAAAAACTGTTTATTACTTTCTAATGGAATATGTATCAGGAGATATAGCAGATCATGATTGGGAAATGGAAAACGTTGAATGGTTACCAATAGAGGAAGTTGAAAACAGACTAAGCTACTTATCGGACAAAAAGGTTTGGAAAGAGGCTAAAGAATTGATATAATAAACTTCCTAGGAGAGATCGCATAGTTTGGTCTATTGCGCGGGCTTGGAAAGCTCGTATGATCGAAAGATCATCGGGAGTTCGAATCTCCCTCTCTCCGCCAGCCAATAAATAACTCCTTAGGGAAATTATTTTTTTTGTCCTCGAAGCCTTTTTATAAAGTCTAAGAGGTCGAAAGACCCTTCTTGTGGTATCTCTGCTCCGGAAAAAAATAAAGCCAAAATTTTTGCCCAGTTTTTAGGGTATTGTTCTTGTAATGCTTGAAATCTTTCTTGATCAGCCATTCCAGCTTTGTCTAAAATTGCATCAATTTGTGTTTTTAGATCTTCGTCATTTCGTGCACTTTGATTAACAGAAGTTTCTACGTGTTGCATCCAATTATATCTTTCCATAATACTTTGGTCTTCGACCGAAATCTCCTCTCCATTATCGAGACGTCTTGTTATTAAATTTACTAAATATTCTGATGTTGCATGAGCTGCAAAGTCGGGATCTGTATTAAGTCTTTTTCGTATTCTTACAACTTCAGCGTCGGCTTTTTCTCTTTGTTCCGTAGTGCTGAAAGCGGTTATGTTTCTTGTAATCTGCTCTGTAAACAAAAGTTCAACTTGAGCCAAGATGTTCCCACCGCTTGCCATAGCGTCTTTCCAATCTTTCTTAATTACATCTGGCTTACTTTCAATAGTTGATTTGCCGTCTGCGGCAGTTACGACTTCGTCCCATCTTGAGCCGAGCGCCTCATAAAGAATTTTGTCATCTTCGTTTTCCGCAGTTTTTGCTTTTTCGGTTATTAATTCTTTGTGTAATTTCGCTCTATCGTCAACATCCTTATTGAGCGCCCTATTGCCAGCTTGGGTAATTATTCTTTCAATAACAGCAACAGTGTTCATTTCCCTTGCTCGCCTCTTTTGAATTAATGGATTAATCTCTGAATCTAGTAACGCTGATTCAATAATTACAGCCTGCTGTCTCTGTGTTCGTTTTGCCATCTCAGCATTTAAGCTTGCTATTTCTTTAGGAAGATTCTTTTTCTGGTCTTTCATTCGGTCATATTCTGCTTGAGCATCCTCAAGTCTCATTAATTCCTTAACCTCTAATTCTTTAGGGTCAGTAATAATCTTTCCATCTTGCTCTCTTTGTCTAATAGATTGTCTGGCTAGCTCAAGCCTTACTTTGTCTTTTCCATAAAAAGCAGTAAGCTCTATTCTTAACTGGGCCTCTCTTGCGCTATTAATACCTGCCTCAGCTAATGCCATTTCGTTGAAAAGTTGGCCTGCTGGTGTGCCAGCTGACTTGTCTTCTGGATTATATTTATCTAAGGTTTCCTGCAGTACTCTTAATTGGGCAGTAATATCGTCAATCTCTGCTGCCAGGTTCGTACTCTCTGCTTGCTTTGCTTCCCTCTCTCTCTTTTTAGCTGCTAAGGTTTTATCTTCATCTGTTTCGGGGTCTGCTTCAGGACCTAGCCTTTCTTTAAGTAAAGCAGCTATTATTATTCTTACTTCTTTTCTCCCTAATTCTAATCTTGCTATTGCTTCCTTTTCATCAGGAAAAAGACCTTTAAAACCTTCTCTAAGATTTAAGACATTGGTAACATAATTAGCTATAATTACATCTTGCCTGCCTGGTTCAGTAATTCCATCAATGCCTTGCTCTGCAATTATTTTTGCCTCTTTAGCAGCTCGTTCAGCATCAGGTCTTAGATCAGTAAGGCCAGTTTCTGGTGCTAAAATTCTTCTTCCGATTTCTCTCTCAACATCAATACTGGATAATTCGCTCAGTTCTTCCGGGGTTCTTAATGCTGCGTATGGGTCAGTTGCCTTAGTTGCTTCATATCTTAATCTAAGTTCTTTTGCTTCATCTCTTTGGGCTTGCTCTGCGGCGTTTATCCCTAGTGGAATTGCTGTTTCTGGAACGTAAGATTTAGCCACTACTTCTACTTTTGCTTGTGCATCTGGGTTCATATTATTGATCGTTGATATTCTTAACTATTCGTCTTGCCGCTTCCAAAGCTTCATCTATTTTCCCCTCCTGCGTAAGATCTTCAATCTGTTCAATAGCTTTATTTTCTTCTATTTTTTTGACTTCTCCATCTTCGAGCGTTAATACAAAAGAAAATATGCTCCAATTAGCTGTGAGCTCACGTAAAAAAATAACTAAGTCATGATGGGTTTGAATGCTTGGGTCTTTTTCCAAAATAAACTTGGAAATTGCATCAAAATCAGCCTTTTTAATCTCTAGTTTTTCATAGGCAGTAAGAAGAGTTTCCATAATTCTTCTTTGTACTTCTTTCTTGTGTTCAATTGATAGATCCATAACTTCATTATTCAATGTTACGGTTTATATGTCAAGTAAAATGGATCCTATTTCTTTTTCTTCTCTGTTTCAAGTGGAAAATTTGTAGACAGCCAATCAGCACTTTTTTCCATAAATGTGGGTTTTACATATTCCCTGTAGGGAAGATAGGGTGTTAAGATGCTTAAAAGCTTTTCCTTATCTACATTTTCAAGAGTTAAGACCAATTCTCCGGGCAGAAAGCTTTCTGTTCTAATTCTTAAAGTTTCAATCCCATAAGCTTTAATAAAGTAAAAATCATAGAGCTCTTTCCATAAGAAAAATCTGTCTTCAATCATAATTCCCTCATTTGAAATTCTATAATGAAAATCCTTTGGGGCTACAGAGGCCAAAGCAAAAGAGACAAAAACCAAAGAAACAACAACGATCATTAAAAGGTATTGTCCAAAAAGAAATAAAATTACTTCTATAAAAAGAGCAATTAAAATTGCAGTTAGATAAAACTGTTTTGATCTTTGCTTAAATGGTCTTCCTGGAGCGCTCCATTCTAAAACATGAGTATTTTCATGATGCTCTGCATGATGAGCTGGATGTTGTTTTTTGTCTTCGGGCATAATTTAACTTTAGAGGATTAAAAAAAATAAGTCAAATAAAATTGACTTTAAAAACTGGTAATTAGCCTTAAGTTTAAGTATAATATAATTTAAGGAGAGGTCGTATAGCGGACTAGTACGGCGGTTTTGAAAACCGCTAAGAACGCAAGTTCTTCGTGGGTTCGAATCCCACCCTCTCCGCACCTCGATGAAAATTAGACATAAAAACATCGTAGCCTCATATTTAGTTTTAATAAAAGACAATAAGGTACTGCTTTGCGAAAGACAAAATACAGGTTATAGTGACGGTGATTACAGCGTAATAGCGGGTCACTTGGAACCAGGAGAAACCTTTACAAAAGCGGTTATTAGAGAAGCAAAAGAAGAAGCGGGAATAGATTTGGATCAAGACAAGTTAGTTATTGTGCACATCCAGCATTGCAAGTCAGATATAAATACATCAGAGCGTGTACACGTATATTTTACTGCCAAGAAATGGAAGGGGAACATAATCAACAAGGAGCCAGAGAAATGTAAGCATTTCAAATGGTTTGATTTTAATCATTTGCCTTCTAATATGGTTCTTCATGTTCGCGAGGCTATTTTAAATATAAAAAAGAATGTGTTTTATTCAGAGCAGGGTTGGTAAGTAATTAATTCGGATATTTTCAAACAGACACCGCCATGCCAAGTCGCTTGACGAGAACAATAATATGTGCTATACATTAGACATATGATACGAACACAAGTTTATCTACCAGAACAGTTATATCAAGAAATTAATCTTGTTTCAAAAAAGGAGAAAAAACCAGCAGCACAGGTTGTGCGCGAACTGCTCGAAGAAGGACTGTTGATTAAGAAGAAAGGTAACAATATTGGTAAAGCGCTTATTGCTCTTTCTAAAGTCAATGCGCGTGGGCCCAAAGATTTATCGAATAAAATCGATGACTATCTTTATGCAGAATAAAAACTCAATTATAGCTGATTCAAGCGGGCTCATTTCTCTTGCCTCATCCACCGATCAAAATCATCAAAAAGCCTTGGATATAAGTCAGGAATTGCTTCAAGCAAAAGGGTCGATTATCATTCCAAGTGATGTGTTTAGCGAAACCCTTAATGTCGCTGGAAAAAAACTTGGACATTCTGCTGCGGTTGGTACAGCAGAAACATTATTCACGACAAGCCCATTCGTAATCGTTGATTCAGATGAAAAAATACGAGAACACGCGTTCTCGCTTTTTAAAAAGCAGCCAGAATCAGTAAGTTTCACTGATTGTATTGTTATGGCAACTGCGGATCGTTATAAAACAAAAGAAATCTTCGGATTTGATAAGATTTTCAGCAAAAATGGATATAATCGTATCGGCTTAGATTAATATGTAGGACTCTGTGCCCAAAAAGTTCGAACGTCATCTACGACACTCAAATTTTTAATAGAAGACAATAAGCTTAAACTCTTAAGTAGTATCCGACAGCAACACCTACGATTGTAGCAACTGAACCTATGATAAACAACTCAATGGCACTTCTTAGGGGTCTATGTTCTACAAGATGACCTTTTATATAACCAATAATGAAAAGCCCTACAAACGATGAAATAATTGCAAGGATTCTGGCAATTGGCTGATCAAAGATAAGTGTGGGAATTATAGAGAAAGATCCTCCTATTAAATATGCAACAAACATAATGAGATCTCCAATATAAAGATTATCGGTATGTTTTCCCGTTTTATCCATTTGATGCACTGCCTTTTCACTTGAATATTGTCCGGCTGCCATTGATGAGGCCTCAACCATAACTGCAACTAATGCTGCCAAGACTATAATGTCTTTGTTATTTACTCCCGTAGATATTCCAACGACAACTCCAGTAGTTGAGACTATTCCATCCTGAAGGCCAAACATTAGAGAGCGGAGATAGTCTTCGTGTAGAAAGGTTTTAATTCTTTGCATATTTTGGCGGAGGAGGTGAGATTTGAACTCACGCGAGCTTATTCAGCTCAGGAATTTAGCAAACTCCCGCAATGGACCAACTATGCGACTCCTCCATGAATTTAATTATATCACTTGGAAGCTAAATTTGATATTCAAAGATTTGTGCGGGAATATATTCGTAAGAACACATTTGATCAATACTTAAATGTTCAAAATATCTTCTCATTGGTCTTATTGAATTCCCATGGGCTGAGACAAAAATAACGTCATCACTTTTCCAAGTAGGAACAACTTCTTCTAGAAAATCCAAAACCCTAACTTCAACGTCTTTTATGCTTTCTCCATTTGGGGGAGCAACATCATAGCTTCTGTGCCAAAGTAGATAATCTTTCGGATCTAATCTTGCTATCTCATCTTTATTAAACCCAGTTAAATCTCCATAATCTCTTTCTTTAATTCTTGAGTCTGTGATTATTTCTACATTTGGATGAAAACCTTTTAAGACAATTTCCAATGTCTGCTTTGAGCGTACTTGGTCTGACTGGTAGGCTTTAGTAGGGGTTATATCTTTAAGTTTTTCGGCAATTTGTTTTACCTGTTCAATTCCTTTTTCGTCTAATTCTACGTCTCTGATTCCTGAAAAATCGTGCTCCTTATTATCCTCTGTCTCTCCGTGTCTGAAAATATATATCTTTGCCATACGAAATTAGTATATAGTATTTAGTAGTTAGTATGCTATCGGGAATTTTAGACTATATTTTTCCAAAAAGATGCGTTAATTGCAAAGCATTAGGAGATTATCTTTGTGCAAATTGTTTTAATTTTCTTTCGTTTGATACTAAAAGTTTGTGCTTAGTTTGTAAGAAACAAAGCCTGAATGGTTTAACACACAAGAATTGCAAAAAAAAATATACAATTGATGGTTGTTTTAGCGCAGTTAGGTATAATTACATAGCAAGAAAGCTAATTTATAACTTTAAAAATAAACCCTACATTTTAGATCTACAAAATTTTTTATCAGAACTTTTTTATGAAAGCCTTATTCAAAACGAAAGCTTTATGAAATTAATACAAAAAGATAAATGGGTTTTTGTGCCAATTGCATTACCCTCAAAAGAACATAGAAAAAGAGGATATAACCAATCCCAAATTTTAGCAAAAAAACTTGGTCAGAAATTTAAGATTAAAGTTTTAGATATTAATAAATTGGATAGGGACGTTTCTAATATTTTTTTATAAGATGCGGTAGTTAAAACGGTTTTACCTTTAAGAAAGGCTGCTGAATTAGTTAAGAGAAATGGAGTTAAAAAAGTTTTTGAATTAACATTTGCAAGATAATAACCTTTTTCAATTAAAAAACCCTGAGTATATGGTCAGGTTTTTTGTGGACACAAGTCAAATATCTTGGAACCGAATTGAAGACTATATTTTCAAATGGCACCCAATACTACAGGGAATGAGTCTGGCTTCGCTTTGAGGAATTTAAGTAGTTACCACAAGGGGATATTGGAACAGGTGATGTTATCTTTGTGGAGTCGCAGCAACTCTAAATGCTCCTTCAAGACTTAAAGTATCAACGTGTCGCGGATGGGGAACATCAGCATAAAAAAGTACTTGAAGTGTGTTTCCCTGGGGTCTATCTACCCGAGGAGCCATTGATAAGGGTTGTTGTTCATCAAGAGACGAAGTATAAGGGTTAACCCTGTGCCCTCTATCAAAAATACCTCCGCTTCTTTTTGGATCAAAACCAAGGTCTGTAAAAAGTCCGACTTGCTTCGCCCATATGCCTCGTTCTCCAACGGGATTTATTCCTTTTAATCCGAGCGTGTCCTCTAGTGGGGGCCAATGTGTTCCTCCGAGTGTTAATAGTGGAGTTCCAGGATAAAGACCTGCCCGAATAGTTGCATACAACTCATTTTCTGAATTTCCCCAACCTAAAAAGAAGCCTACTCTAGATGGAGTATCTGTTGGAAGTGCAAATTGAACTAATGGTTCTGCGTCAAGACCCCGAGCTAGTTCAAAGGGAGCAACACTTGCTTGTCCTGCATCATTAATTCTTACAGCAGCTAGCATGGTTTCGGTTCCATTGGGGTTTAGTCCGTGAGCAACTCCTTTATCATCAACGATTACCGCTTCAAGTAACGTTCTTCTTACTTCTTTTTCCCCAGGTTCTCCAGGGACTAAAAGTCTTCTATAGTCCCCTTTAGGAATGGGTCCTAGCTCTCTTGTGGGGATTATGCCCACCACTTCAGCTTGTGCTGCCATAGAAGGGGATTATATAACGTAGTATTGGGATTTGTCAACTATAAGTTGCTTATGGGCAAAAGCAGACGCAAGACCACCTAATTTAGATTGACATATCAATCTAAACTTTATTTGTGGAGATGTCGGGAAGTGATCCCGAGTCCAAGAAAACATTTTAAAAATGTCTACAAGCTTAGTTTATTGTTTTTTGATCACTTTACTCTTTGAAAATAAACATCCATAAGTAAAGCCAAGGTTATAAATTCGATAAGGAACTAACCATCTTCCTTATTATTTCCTAGGCTAAGTTTATGCCCAAAATATTCCACCTAAGAGAGAATATTAAGAACACTCTAAACAGGGCTTAGGCGTATGCCAAAACTGGCTGTCTTTGAGAACTGGCAGGCTCGCGAAGAATCGCAAGCTTTTCAGCTAACAATGCTTTTTTAGCATTTATTTTTTGATTTTTGTTTAGCGTCTACTAATCAAAGACGGCTTGCATTTTTTAAAGTGCGAAATCTTGTCGATGCAATTGCATCCCCAATAACATGAAGCTTACCACCTCGAAGCTAAAATGTCAAGTTTACGAGGCTAATTCTTGGTCTAAATTCCTTTGGAGATCTTTCTTTTTAATACTTTCCTTTTTATCATATTTTTTCTTTCCGCGTCCTAATGCTACTTCTAGCTTTACAAATCCATTTTTTAAATACATTGAAACTGGGATTAGAGAAAGATTACTTCCTTCAGTTTTTGATTTTAAAGAAATAATTTCTTTTTTATGCATTAAAAGTTTTCTTGTTCTGTGCTGGTCATATCCTTCAATTTGACCCGGTTGATAGGGAAATATTTTTGCATTTACAAGATATGCTTCAGAGCCTAAAATACGAACAAAACTGCCTGATAAGTCAGCTTTACCTCCCCTTACTGATTTAACCTCATGGCCATATAAAGTAATTCCTGCTTCAAAAAAGTCTTGCAATTGATAATCAAAAAATGCACGTCTATTTGTAATCTTCATTAGGCTTTATGATACGGCAAACTGAGGGAAATGGCAATTTATTTAAGGTCTATTTGAAAGATTTTATTGTTATTTAAAACAAAGATTTTTTTATCCTTTTCCAAAACTTCAAAATCTTTAGCATTTTTAACTACTCCTGCTAAATATTGAGCTTTAAAATTTCCAGTTTTATCAAAAACTACAATCCTTGAATTTCCTTTATCCAAAACGTAGATATTATCAAAATCAGTATTCGCATAGATTTTAGACGGATTTGACAATGGTTTATCCAATCCTTTTAATGAAAAGTCCTGAGCTTGACCTTTAAAGTATTTGACAACGTTTCCATCGCTAAATAAAACGTAGACATTATTATCTATCGCAATTGAGACAGCTTTTGAAAAATCAGGAGTAACACTTTCCGAAAAATAATTGGATTTTTGATATTCAGATCCTGAATTTACAAATTTCAATATTTGGTTTTTATCTTTATCTACGAGATATAAATTTGTATTATAAACAGCAATTCCTCCGATATCTTTCCAATCTTTATCATTTTCAAAAAGCGTTTTAGACAAAGCTTGTCCATTTATAATTGAAGTAAGTTTTGATGCATTTATAAGATATGTATTTTTATCATCCTTAGTAAAGTCAAGAGCACTTTCTTTTGTTTGGGTTGAAAGATAGGGACTTTCTGAAAGACTTACCTCTGCTGCATCTACAGACTCTGATATTGCAGAAGAACCCAAAGCTGTATCAATTTTTGCTAAAAGCTCCAAAACTTGTTTTTCTTGACTGGAATCTTTAGGAAGAGTAGATTTACCATCATTTAAAATTTTCTTTGCCTGCTGGAAACTATCTTTTGCAAGCGTTTGATTTAAATCCATTAGACTTTGACCTTCTTCATATTTTTTCAAAGCTTGCGGATAAATACTTGCAAACTGACTTTGAACTTTTTCAACTCCTTGTTTTTGAAGAGCAAAAAATACGCTGCCTACAAACAAAATTACGATGACAACAACTATTAAAAGTATTATTTTTCTAGGCTGGCTAAGACCTGAGGCAGTTGGCATTCTTAATCTTTTAAAAATAGCGAAAGGAGAAAGAATTTTTGTTAAAAAACTTGTCTTTGGTTGTCCATTTTCTGTTGCAAAGTATCCGGTTCTATTTTCGCTTTGGTCTTGTTGAGATATAGGTTCTTGATGTACTTGTTCTTGGCTTTTTTCCTCCGGCGCAAATTCTTCCACTTTTATCTGCTCTTTATAATTTACGATTACTGCAGAAGCTGTTGGATTTTCTTTTTCATGAACAAGCGGTGCAAGATTTTCTGAAGCGTCAGCTATAGTTGAATTTTCTAAAAACTCCAAAAGAGTTGAGTCTGAAATTACTTCAGAAAATTTTCTTGTCTGTAGAATTAGAACATCATCGTCTTGTAAAAAGCCGGATGCTTCTTTTAATGAGTCATTTCCCTGATCACTTGCTTCAAGAAGTGTTCCCAAAGTTCCATCTCTTTTAATATCAGCTTTTCCGTTTCCTAAGATATACAAATATAAAACGTTTCCAACAATTGATCCTGCTACAAAGGAAAGTGATACATTTTGGGGAACTTTTTGTAAAGTGGTTGAAACAGCCTGTTTTATAGATTCTAAATCTTTTGTCTCAAGAGTAAAAAATTCCTGTTCAAGTGTATTTAATATTTCTTTTCCAACTACGTTTAGATAGTCTTTTTCTTCCAAGTCGGGCTCTTTTTCTAAAGAAATTACTGCAAAAAGCTTTCCTGCACTATACGCCTGAGACCAGCCGTAGGGAGTCGGGTTGGCTACGATTTTAGCAAAGTTTA
Source organism: uncultured Gammaproteobacteria bacterium (assembly GCA_964460145.1). GTDB lineage: Bacteria > Patescibacteriota > Microgenomatia > Levybacterales > UBA12049 > JACQHJ01. The sequence continues at coordinate 35,257 of CAYWPH010000003.1, forward strand.
AGTTAGATTCTGCCATATTTCTTCTATAGTATAACAAGGGCTGTCAAAAAAAGCGAAACAGAGCCAATAATTAAAGCAATAATAATAGATTTTAATAAAAAAGAATCAGTGGTATCTTTAACTAAAGATTGCATTAATGTGACTTGTCTGAAAACAACGATTAAAAAAAGAATAAACATGAGATCAGTTGCAAGAAAAAACACTTTGGTAAGCGCAAGTATTAAATTATTTGCAAAAAGTAAGTTAAAGATGTCCATTTGGTTTTCCTATTAAATCTTCAATAATGTGAACTGCGTTTTCCGGCTGGGGTGCTGCCTCAAACTCAAAATTTGTATAGGTTCCGGCTGTTTGAACAAAAACATCACCATAGTTAAAAAATGTTCTTACTGCTCCGGATTGAATAAGGCTTACGTCTTGGATAAGAGAAAGCTTTGTTGCTGCAATGTTTTTATAGATTAGCCCTGAAAAATCTATGTCGACAACTCTAATATTAGTTACAAAAGCAATATTAAAATACCAGGTAATAAAGTTTACATAGATATATGTAAAAACTAGTAAATAATAAAAAGCCAAGAAAAATAGAATATATTTAGTTGGGAAACTGATAATTTGTCCTCCAAAATTAACAAACAAATACGCTAAAAGGGGAAGTAGAAGAAAGATAATGCTTACAAGAACCCATTTAAAATTTGTAATAATAGATCTTCTTATAAATAAAAGTATTTTTTCATCCTTTTCCTGGTTTTTGAAATATATTCCTTGGGGATTTTTATAAAACGCTGAGAAAAGATGCGCTCGTTTTTGAGGGAAATTAGTCTCGTTTAAGTTTTCCAAATGGGCACTTTTCTCTTGGGTTAAAGGCTCACTTAAAGTTGTGGCAGGATTTACTGTTTGTTTGTCCGTGGCAACAAAAATGTCTGGCATAAATTATCTTTGCTCTATATTATACAATGGACCGACAATTTGTATATTGGCAGGTGCTCTTAGATTAAACCAATCTTTAAATTCAGAGCCACTAATTGAAGTTGAACCGCCGTCTCCTGAAATATTAACTGTTGTAGTTTTGCCTGCCCCAAAGTCAGCTGAGATAGAAACGCTTGAGACGTTTGTGTATGGAGTAATATTTCTGTTTCTTAACTCCTGTTTTACCTTATCCTCATTCCACGTGTCTGTTCCTGCAGGATTTGCCTTATCAGTTTGGTATAAATGTTCACTTATTGATCCATCTTTCTTTGCAAGTAGTATTATATTTGTAATATCTGCAACTTCAGATGATTTTAGCCAAGCAGTTTTATTATATTGGCTTCTTGATCCCCAGTCACAATAAAACCAGGGAGAATCTTTGTCATAGGCGTTGGAATTAAGTTCTGAAAATCCTCCCGCAGAACCATTTGTCGTATCAGTTGCGTGTTTAGTATAAGATGTCCCTCCTCCCCAAACTTCAGCCGAGGTAAATACGTAACCACCATGGGTTGAAGCATACCAGGCTTTAATAGGACTTCCACCGCTAGTCATGACCAAGCCTTCTGTATTTTTCACAGCCTTCCCCCAATTTCCTGTTTTAGGATTAGGCTGAAAGACTTGACAACTCTCGCTTGTACAAATTTCTCCGGCGCCATTATTAGTATAAGCAAGGGCAAACGATCTTGCCGCTATGGCTTGCGCTTCCAAAGCAGCCATGGGCCAGCTTTCGGGCATCTCGTAAATTCTTAGAGTATAATCTTCCAAGAGGAACTCTCCTTGCCCCTGGACTTTTACCTTAATGTTTGTGTCCCATTTAGTTACCTCAAAATTTGCGTAATAAGCTTTTAGAATATCGTCTCTTCCTTGACCTGCATCAGCTCGTCCTTTTGCTCCGTATTGATTCATGCCGACCCTATGAGGTGCTCCGTAAGTAAAGAAAGCAAATCTTGGAGAAAAGCCCGGATCTTTATCTCTATCATCGACACATCCTGAAAGTCCTGTACTTGCGGATCTTGGAATATTAAGACTTGCTAATCTTTGGGACAATATTTCCTGTTGTCTTGCCGAAATTTTTGCGATTTGGGAAGAAAGAGTTGCTTGATATGTTTTTGCCTCCGCTACGACTTTATCAAGTTTTTCTTTAACAACAACAATTTCTTTTTTCTCATTTTCAAGTTCTTTTTGCCTTTGTTCAAGATTTGTTATCGAGATAACGATATTTGTAATTATTGCCTTATCTCTATCTGTTGCAACTTTTTGATACTCTAGAGTTTGGGTTAATTCTGAAACAGAGTTTGAGGAAAGCAAAAGAAGGAGAGGCGAATTGTAGTAGGATTTAATGTAAAAATCTCTGATCGTTGAATATAAAATTTGTTGCTGTTTTTCCAAATTTTTATAACTCTCATTTATATTTTTTTCTTTTACGACTAAATCTTTTTCTATAAAGTTAACTCTTGCCGAAATTGCATTAACCTGATCTTCCAAAGGTTTTGTCGCTTTTTCAGATTGGTTTTTTGCCTGGTTTAAATCGTCAAGACATTTACCTATTTGATCTAAATCCAAAGACGAGGGGTTTTCACAAGTTGAGCTTTGTGCATTTACAAAATGCACAAAAGCAAAGAAAGTAAAGATGGTAAAGATAAGTAAAAAGAGCAGTCTTTTCATTGAGTAATCATTATATCAGATTAACTTTCATATCTTGTTGCAAATTTTAAACTTATATGCTATTGTAACGCTTAAGGAAAGATTGCAGATGGAAGAAAATCAAAATTTTGAAACGCCTGCTCAATTTGTTCCTGCCCCAAAGAGGAAAATCAGTAAAAGATTTATTTATCTTATTGGTTTTATTATCTTTTTATTTGTTGCTTTTTTGGGATATAGCATTTTAGGTTCTCAAACCTCTACGAATAATCAAAAAACTTCTCAAACACCAACACCTACTGAATTTATAATCCCAACCGATACGCCAACTCCAAGCGTGGAAGCAGAAAAAACACCAACTCCAACAGAAAAACCAACAGAGACACCGACTCCAAGGCCAACGCAAAATCCAGTTGATAGTACGACGGGCTTAAGCAGAAGTAATTTAAAAGTTACTGTTCAAAATGGAAGCGGAGAGGCGGGAGTTGCTAAAAAAGGAGTAGACTTTTTAGTCAGCCTTGGATATGATGTTTCTGCTCCTTCCAATGCTGAAAAGCAAGATTATACGGGCGTTACTGTTCAGGTAAAGGCAGCAAGCAGTAAATACTTAATTCTTCTTAAAAATGATCTATCAAAAGAATATACTGTTTCATCGTCCTCATCAGATCTTAGTGATAGTTTTTCCACGGACGCTTTGGTTATAATAGGAAAGTAATGACTATTTTCTTAGGCGCTGACCACAGAGGTTTTGAATTAAAAAAAGCTCTTATTGCTTGGCTTTTGGATAATGGTTTTGAGATTGAAGACCAAGGGGCAGACGAGTTTTTAGATAACGATGATTTTGTAGAGTATGCAGTTAGTGTTGGGGAAAAAGTGTCAAAAGACGAAAACTCAAAAGGTATTGTTATTTGCGGATCAGGAGCAGGTGTTGAAATTGCAGCTAATAAAGTTAAGCTAGTTAGGTGTTCATTAGGTCAATCAGTAGGGCAAATTACAAAAGCAAGAGAGGCAGATGACATTAATATTTTGGCAATAGCGTCTGATTTTACCGATAGTCAAAAGGCAAAGAATTTAGTTGAAGCTTTTTTGAAAACCCCATTTATTCCAAACGAAAATCACCTCAGAAGAATTGAAAAGATTAAAAATATTGAGTAATTTATGCAAGTAATTCCAGGTATTTTGGAAAACAATTGGGGATTAGTTTTGGAAAAACTAGAAAAAGTAAAAAGTTTTTCAAATACAGTCCATATAGATGTAATTGACGGGAAATTTTCTCCAAATACAAGCTTTTTGGATCCACAACCTTTCTTAGCATATACTAAAGAACTTTTTTTCGAAGTTCATTTAATGACAGATAATCCAATAGAGTATCTAGAGCCTTTTGCAAAAGCTGGCTTTAAAAGATTTATCGGACACGTTGAAAAAATGCCAGATGTAGCTGAGTTTGTAGCAAGAGGACAAAGCTTAGGTGAAGTAGGGCTTGGACTTGATCTTCCAACAGGTATAGATAAGATTAATGTTTCATTTGATGATTTAGATCTAATTCTAATAATGGGGGTAACAGCAGGCGCTTCAGGACAGGTTTTTATGCCCCAGATATTGGAAAAAATAAAGGCAATGAGGGCAAAAACTAATATCATAATTGAAGTTGATGGAGGAATAAATGATAAAAACATTGCTGACATTAAAAATGCTGGTGCAAATAGGTTTGTAACAACGAGTTTTGTATTTAATAGTTCTGATTCAATAAGAGCATATAAAACGCTTGTTGATCTAACTATGCATTAAAGGGGTTGTAACATTCCACTTGGAGTAGCTATTTGACTGCAGCTGACATTAGTTTCCGTTCCTTTTATAAAATATTCTACTCTTACCCCACATTTTTTCTGCACAACGTTATCAGGCATTTTATAAGAAACAGTATTAACATTTCCAAGCAAATTTGACATTATTTTGTTCCAAATTGGAGCAGCGCCTGTAATACCCGAGGCAAGGCTTTGGCTCATTGGAGTATTGTCATTATTGCCAACCCAAACGGAAACCAAGTAAGAAGGCGTAAAGCCAATTGTCCAGTTATCTCTTTTATTATCAGTTGTTCCTGTTTTAACAGAAACAGTGTGTCTTGGGATATTTAATGGAGAATTTGACCCAAATTCCCAGCTTCTTGCGTTATTATCCGCCAAAATATTTGAAATGATAAAAGCTACTCCACTGTCAAGCACCTGTCTTTTTTCTATTCCGTTCTTTTGATATAAAACTTCACCTGAATAATTAGTTATTTTTAAAATTGGATTTACATCAACTCTTTGGCCTTGGTTTGCAACCGTTCCATATGCGGTTGCCATGTCTGTCATTTTAACTTCGGCAGCACCAAGTGTAAGTGAAAGTCCATATCTTTGTGGATCGTTCCAAGTTGTGATTCCCATTTTTTTGGCTGTTGCAATCATAGTTGGAATACCAATTTTTGCAAGTGTTTTTACCGCCGGGATATTAAAAGAATTTGCAAAAGCAATTCTTAAAGGAACTCTTCCATGGAATGCTCCGTCATAATTTACAGGAGAATAATCAGGAGCTCCTGCTACTCGATAAGTTACAGGAGAGTCGTCTAATATAGTTGCTGCGGTAAAGCCGTTAGACATTGCAGCAGCGTATGTTACGACTTTTATAGAAGAACCAGGTTGTCGAAGACTAGTTGTAAGATTTACATTTCCTCCGTTTGGATCGTCATAGTCTCTACTTCCTACCATTGCTAAAATATCTCCATTTTTAGGATTTGTAACTAAAGCTGCTCCGTTTGTAAGATTTAAATAGGTGTTACTGTCCACTTCAGTTCTAACTATTTCTTGTGCTGCGTCTTGGGTTTTTAGATCTAAAGATGTAGTAACAATCAGTCCGCCTTTTTCAACCATTGTAAGACCGTATTTTTTAATAAGGAGGTCTTTTACATACATTACAAAATGAGGAGCATAAATAGGAGTTTGTGGAGTTTCAAAAACCAAAAGTTCATCTAATGCTTCTTGTGCATTTTTTTTGGTAATGAAATTTAAAGAAACCATTTTATTTAAGACGTCTCTTTGTCTTCTCTTCCAAAGATTTGGGTTTTCTCCAAAAGGGGAATAGTCACTTGGGGCTTGTGGCATTCCGGCTAAAAATGCACTTTGGGCAAGGGTTAAGTTTTTAACACTTTTACCAAAATAACTTTGGGCTGCTGACTCTACTCCCCAAGCAGTTCCTCCGTATGCAACTTGGTTAAAGTACATTTCAATAATCTGGTCTTTTGTATAGATTTTTTCAGCCCAGAAAGCCAAAACTATTTCTTTGAATTTTCTTTCAATTGTCCGCTCAGGCGTTAGGAGAGTTGATTTAATAAGCTGCTGAGTTATTGTTGAGCCTCCTTGAATTGGCTTTCCTGAAAGATTAGCAATTGCAGATCTAATTATGGCGTTAGTATCAAAGCCAGGATTTGTATAGAAATCCTTATCTTCAATCGCAATCGTTGCATTTATTAAATCTTTTGGAATAGAGGATAAGGGAACTAACGTTCTATTCTCATTAGCATAAATTTGGTACAAAAGCTTTCCATTTCTATCATATATTTTGGTTGTTTGGGGAATTTGTCTATTAGCCAGTTGTTTTGGACTAGGAAGGCTATTTAGGAAAAAATATGTTGAAATTGGAGTTAGTACAAAAACAATGCAGATTAAAAATCCAAATACAAAATATTTAAACTTTATCCGTAAGTATCTGGGTTTTGGATAAACTGAGACAGCATTTTTTTCGATTTCTTTTAGCTTTGCTTTCTCTTTTCCTTCAAGTCTTTTTTTCTTTCCTCTAAGTTTTCTTCTGAAAGCTTTTAAAGAAAGCAGGAGTCTAAATTTAGCAAGTTTTCCCTTTGTATCAAGTTTTTTAAAGCTAGAGGTTATTCTATTTTTAATTAAACCAACAGTTTCCTTAGTCGTTTTAAAGATAGCTTTGGGAGTATTTAAAATTAATTTTATAAGCCAGAGAGAGATTATAGATAGCGCCTTGCTATAAAAAAGCACGAAGTCACCTATGGTTGCAAGACCAAATAATATTAGAGTAATAATGTACGTTAAAAACTTCATAAAACTGATACCTAAAATAGAGTTGATGGATTATACTATAGGTATAGATTTTTTAAAAGAGGCTTAAGGGTTAGGAGCCCCAGTCGGTTCTGGAGTAGGATGAGGGCAAGTTAAGCAATATTGATCACCTGTTGGATCTGTATAGACGACTGCATCTTTTAATTCAAGATTATCTGTTTGGCCTTTTTTAGCCAAATCCTGGGTATTTTTGTCTATCCAAACTTGGCTATTACCCGGAGGCTGGCTTTTAGGCTCAGATCCTTTTATGAAATATTCAAGCCTTGTTGGACACGTTGCTCCGCTTCCCTCCGGTGGAGGCAAGGCTCCTGTATCTGAACATACCTGTTTTTGAATTACATCAGCTGATCTTGATAACCCTTCTGGCGTTTTGCCTTTTAAAAGATAAGACATAATATCATTCCAAATAGGAGCAGCACCTGTTACTCCAGAGACGACTCCGCTCATTTGCGTATTATCATTGTTTCCAACCCAAGTTGTGACCAAATATGAGGGGGTATAACCAATTGTCCAGTTGTCTTTGTAGTCATTGGTTGTTCCTGTTTTAACAGAGACTGTTTGGCCAGGAATAACGAGCTCAGAGCTTGATCCAAAAGCAGCAAGTCTTGCTCCGTTATCGGATAAAATGTCTGAAATAATAAACGCTACTCCTTCTGGGAGTACTTTTTTGCCAAAAATTGGGCTTGTTGGGGGTTTGTATTCTTCTAAAATTTTACCGTTTTTATCTGTAATTTTAAGTATCGGATGAAGATTAATTCTATATCCTCCGTTTGCAAATATTCCAAAAGCCTGTGCCATATCAACCATTCTTACTTCTCCTCCTCCTAAAGTTAAAGAAAGACCGTAATTATCAGGATCTGTAAATGTCGTTATTCCCATGCTAGAAGCTGTTGCAATCATTGCTCTTACTCCGTTTACCTTAAGCATTTTTACAGCAGGAATATTAAAAGAGTTACCAAGAGCATGGCGTATTGAAACTAAACCGTGCCATTTACCGTCATAATTAACAGGACAATAGTTTTGTCCTCCCTGGTTTGGATAGCAAGTGGGCTGGTCAATAAAGACAGTTGCTGCGTTATATTTATTAATTAAGCCTACTGCATAATTAATGGGTTTTATTGAAGAACCGGGTTGCCTTAATGCAGTTGTTATATTTACATTTCCGTCAATTTCGCTGTCAAAATAGTCTTTAGAGCCAACCATTGCCAGGATCTCTCCACTCCCTGGGTCTGTAACAACAGCTGCTCCATTTGAAACTCTATATGATTTTGGAAGCTTATCTATTTGTGCTGCAAGAGAGGCTTGGGCTGCATTTTGAATGTCTAAATCAAGCGTTGTTATTACTTTTAGTCCGCCTTCTTGGGCTGTCTTTTCTCCATATTTTTGGATAAGCAAGTCTTTTATATATAAAACAAAATGAGGTGCTTCAATTTCATTGGAGATTTTTTTGTATTTCAAAGGCGTTTTTTGTGCTTTATCTTTTTTTTCTTTAGTAATAAAACCTGTCTTTTCCATTGCTTTTAAGACCTCAATTTGTCTTTGTTTAGCAAGTTCAGGACGCGAACCAAAAGGGGAATAAAGAGTAGGTGATTGAGGAAGTGCTGCTAAGAGCGCTGATTCTTCTAGATTTAAATCTTTTGCCTTTTTTCCAAAATATCTTTGCGCTGCTGCTTCCACTCCCCACGCAGTTCCTCCATAAGGACTTTGATTTAAGTACATTTCCAATATTTGGTTTTTGGAATAAATAAACTCAGTTGCAAAGGCTAAGATTATTTCTTTTATTTTTCTAGGAATTGTTCGCTCCTGTGTTAAAAGACTATTTTTAACAAGCTGTTGAGTAAGGGTTGATCCGCCTTGGAGCTGCTTTTTAAAAACAATTGAAACTAGAGCTCTTGCCATTCCTTTAATATCTATTGCGCCGTGTTCATAGAAATTTCTGTCTTCAATAGCAATCGTTGCTTGCTGCATATATTTGGGAACACTTGATAGGGGAATAAAGATTTGGTTTTTCTGATCGTAAATGTTGTATAAAAGCTTTCCATTTCTGTCATAAATCAAAGTTGATTGGGGAGTAGACGAGCTACTTAGTTTAGTTGGAAGAGGAAGGTCTTTTAAAATGAAAAAATAGAAAATTGCAGAAGATGCAATTAATAAAGAGAGGAAAAGAAACCTCAACTTTAGCAATTTTTTAAACTTTTTTAAATAATTTTTAAAATTAAAGCCTTCTTTTTTTGATTTTTCCATTCAATAATAATAACATTTTCACTTTACCCAAGTCCAATCAATCATCTATAATGTCCCCATGGATATAAATTCATTAATTTCTTCTCTTTCTATTGCAAACTTTGGTCTTAATTGGATAGATATAATTATAATTATTATAGTAACAATCTATGCGGTTGAGGGTTACTTTCTAGGTTTTTTTACAGCACTTGTTGATTTCATAAGCTTTGTTTTGTCTTTTGTTTTAGGACTTTCTTTCTATAGCTCTTTAGCAAATATACTTGTTAATATATTTAATATTCCTCAAGGATTTTCTAATGCAATTGGCTTTTTAGTTATTGCAATAGTTTTTGAAATAATTTTTAACGTGTTTTTTAGAAAATTGGTCTTTAGCCTTCCTCTTTTTATAAAAACAGATTCCTCCAAAGAAAACATAATGTTTATTGAAAAAACCCTTGGAGTAATACCAGGTTTTCTATCTGGAATTGTTTTGTCAGCTTTTATCTTAAGTTTGATTATTGCGCTTCCTTTTTCCGTATTTTTAAAACACTCAGTTACAGATTCCCGTTTTGGAAGCGTACTTGTTGGAAACACTCAAGTTTTTGCAAAAAGTTTAAATGCAGTTTTTGGTGGGGCAGTAAATGACACTTTGTCCTTTTTAACAGTTGAGCCACAAACTACTCAAAGTGTTGATCTTAAATTTAAAACAAAAAACATAAGCGTAGATAAAGCTTCAGGGCAAGAAATGTTTAAGCTTATAAATGAAGAAAGAAGACAGCGAGGGCTTAAAGAATTAACTTTTTCAGAGAGTTTAGCCCAGGTTGGAAGAGGGCATTGTAAAGACATGTTTATAAGGGGTTATTTTTCTCACTATACGCCTGAGGGACTTTCTCCTTTTGACAGAATGGCACAGGGAGATATAGCTTTTAACTATGCAGGAGAAAATTTAGCTCTTGCCCCAAATACGGATCTTGCTATGAAGGGATTTATGCAAAGCGCGGGACATAGAGCAAATATTTTGTCTGTTAATTTTGGAAAAGTTGGAATAGGCGTAATTGATGGAGGAATTTATGGGGAAATGTTTTGTCAAGAATTTAGCGATTAAACTATGATTTACAATTTAAAAAGCGTAAAAGAGACAGATGTTAAAGGGAAAAATGTACTTTTAAGAGTAGATTTAGACGTTCCAATTAAAAATGGAAAAATACAAGATTCAGCAAGGCTTGACGGCTGGTTTGAGACTTTTGAATATTTAGTAAGAAATGGCGCAAAAGTAATACTTGCAGGACACATTGGAAGGCCTAATGGAAAAGATGAGAAACTAACACTTCTTCCGATTGTTAATGTTATTTCTAAAAAAATAAATTCAAAGCAAGAAAAAACAACTATTGGGGAATTTGAGGGTTGGAAATTAGCTGAGAATGTTTTTGTATTAGAAAATCTTAGGTTTTTCCATCAAGAGGAGGAAAACGACAGTGAATTTGCTAAAAAACTGGCAAGCTTAGCTAATATTTATGTAAACGATGCTTTTGCTTCTTCACACAGAAATCATGCTTCAATAGTAGGGGTTACTAAGTTTATACCCTCATTTGCAGGACTAAGGCTTTTAAAAGAAGTAGAGGTTTTATCTCAAGTTTTGGAAAATCCCAAAAGACCACTTTGTGTAATTATAGGAGGGGCAAAAATAGAAACAAAGTTACCACTCGTAGAAAAAATGCATGCATTTGGAGATTTTGTTTTAGTAGGCGGAGAGATTGCAGAGAATACAAAAGTACTTCTTAGGGTTCAGCACGAAAAACTTTCTGGAAAAAGATCAATACTTTTAGTTGCAGATTTAACCCAAAGTACAAAAGACATAACATTAAAATCTGCTGAGAATTTTGTTCAAGTTTGTCAAAGCGCAAGTACAATTGTCTGGAACGGTCCAATGGGTCTTGTTGAAGAAAAAGAATATGAAAAGGGAACAGGAATTCTGGCAAATGGAATTGTAAACTTAGGGGCATATAAAATAGTCGGGGGAGGAGATACAATCGCTTTTCTTAGAAAACATAATTTGCTAGATAAGTTTGATTTTGTTTCAACAGGTGGAGGGGCAATGCTTGAGTTTTTAAGTGGCGTTAAGCTTCCGGGTTTTGAGGCCTTAATTAAAATAGACGCTTAAGAGTTTGACAATGTTGTAACTAATGTATATACTTTGGTTATTATGAAAACTGTAATTTATATTAAAACAGAGCACGAAGTAAAAGAAAATGCGCAAAAACTAGCTTTAGAGCTGGGGCTTAATTTAAGTGACGTAATTAACGCCTCACTTAGAAATTTTATAAGAACCCGTGAAGTTTATTTTTCATCTGTCCCTAAAATGACTTTGGAGCTTGAAAGACTTTTGGGTCCAATTGAAGAGGACATAAAGAAAAAAAGAAATCTTTCTCCTGAGTTTAATAACGGAGAAGATATGGATGCTTATCTTAATTCGCTTTGATACTCATGAGGATTAAACTTCACAAGAATTTTGAGAAAGGTTACAAGAAATTAACCCCTGCCGGAAAGAAAAAATTTAAAGAAAGAAGAGATTTATTTCTCCAAGATGAATTCAACCCTATTCTTAATAACCACGCTTTAAAAGGAAATTATCTGGGTTATAGGAGTATCAATGTAACAGGCGATCTTCGAGCAATATATAAAAGAGAAGAAAATCAGGCAATTTTTGTAGCAGTTAATTCACACAGTAACTTATATGGATAATTATTCATCACTTAAATTTTTACCAGGCGTTAAACTTCCTGGATTAGTTGTTTTAGAGCAATAAAATGATAAATACTATTCTCTCTGATCTTTCTCGCGTAATTTTAAACCCAAAAGATAAAAATTATAATGTAGCTTGAATGGTTTATATAAAGATCTCCTACAAAAAAATACCAGTTTTAATTTTTATAATTATTTTGAATTTAACGAGGATATTCTAAAGTTCTATGAGTCTTTGAAAGATAAATATTCAATAAATCTTTTTACAACAAGTACAATTCAAAATTCAACTGAAGTAAAAGAAATAATTGATCAAGTTTTTGACAATATATTTTCAGCAGAAGACTATGGATTAGATAAAACTAAATCAAATGCTTATCGATTTATTGCAGACAAATTAAAAATATCTCCAGATAAAATTTTGTATATAGATGATCAATTAGAAAATATTGAAGCAGCTAGAAAAGCTGGATTAGTTGGTTTTCATTATGAAGATTATTTAAAATTACGTAATCAAATTGAACAATACCTTGGTTAAATTAATTTCCTCTTGGCGCTAATTTTTAATCTTTGTTATACTAAATTTGTATGATACGTACTGCCATTAACGGATATGGAAGAATTGGAAGAGTTGCTCATAGGGTAATACTTGAAAAGTATTCTGATCAAATAGATATTGTTGCCATAAATGCGGGAAGTTCCACTGATATTAAAGGCTGGATGTATCTTTTAAAGTATGACACTTCATATGGTCCAATCTATTCACTTGACGTAAGTTATCAAGAAAAGGAAGAAAATTCTCCATATCAGGATTTAATAGGGTATTTAATTATAGATAGTAAAAAAATACCAGTACTATCCCAAAAAGATCCTAACCTTCTTCCCTGGAGAGATTTAAATGTTGATGTAGTTATTGAATCAACAGGTCATTTTACAGACCAGGAAGGCTTGCAAAAACATTTAGGAGCAGGAGCAAAGGCAGTTGTTTTATCTGCTCCGGTTAAAGAGGGAAATATTCCAACGTATGTTTTGTCTGTTAATCAAGATAAATATCAAGGAGAAAATGCAATAAGTAATGCTTCCTGTACTACGAATTGTATCACTCCTGTTGCAAAAGTTATGGTAGATACTTTTGGGGTAGAGAAGGCAATGATGACAACTATTCATGGATATACATCAGACCAAGAGCTTCAAGACGGTGGGCATCAACCATAACGGCCGGCCGCTCAACGCCG
>CAYWPH010000004.1:0-34775 GCA_964460145.1 uncultured Gammaproteobacteria bacterium
GCAAAAAATACTTGGAGGATACGTTTATACAAGAAATGATAATATTAGCGAACTTCGCATAGAAGGATTTGCTAAAGTTTTATCGATTCTTATTCTTCTGAAACCGTTTTTACGATTTAAGAAGAAGCAGGCAAGTTTATTAACAAAACTTATTCCAAAAATGCAACAAAAGATAATCAATAAAGATAATGTTGCTGATTGGATTAAGAAAATGCGAGAATATAATTATTATTCTTCGCAAAGAACATCTCTTTGAAAGATCCCCGTAACGACTGATATAGAAGGTACTCTAAAGTTTAGAAATTTAAACCTTTTATTATACGCCAACCACGTTTTTTAAACGTGGAAGATATAGTCTGATCCTCAGAGAAATCTGAGAAAACGTAATGACGAGAGGACTGGGATGAGGGAATCCCTGGTGTGCCGGTTGTTTCCTAAAAGGAGCATCGCCGGGTAGCTATATTCCCAACCGATAACCGCTGAAAGCATCTAAGTGGGAAGCGGTTTCCAAGATTAGATCTCTTTCTAAGCGTAAGCTTGGAGAAAACCCCTGGTAGACCACCAGGTTGATAGGCGGACGATGGAAGCGCTGTGAGGCGTTAAGTCTATCCGTACTAATGGTTTTAAATATAAATTTTTATAAAGACAAACTTCTCTTCACTTTTAAAAGAGTCAATAATTAATTTTCCTGGTGTTTTGAGCGAAGTGGTACCACCTCTTCCCATTCCGAACAGAGAAGTGAAACGCTTCAGCGCCTACGATACTCAGCATGGGCTGTGGGACAATAGGTCAACGCCGGGAATTTTTTTGTGGGAAAATTTGTGGTATATTTAAATTAATGTTATCAAAAAAGGCTTTATTAAATCTTCTTCCTCTTATTTTAATTATTTTATTTGCATCAATTTTAAGATTATGGATGCTTGGTAATGTTCCAATAAGCTTGTCGGATGATGAAATTAGAGAAGCGTATACTTCTTATTCGATTGCGCACTCGGCAAAAGACACTAATGGTACATTTCTTCCAATTGTATTTAAAATGGACGTCGCAAATACATTTGGCCAAATTCCTATTTATATTGGTAGCTTATTTTTTGTATTTTTAGACCTTAATACTTTTACAGCAAGACTTCCTTATGCTCTTTCCTCAATTCTTTCTGTAGCCTTAATATATTTAATAGTTAAAAAACTTTTTAACGACAAGATTGCGCTTTTAGCTTCATTTGTAGCTTCAGTTTCAGTTTGGAGTATTCAGCTTGCTAGATTTGCGATAGAAACTGACATAACTATATTTTTATATTTACTTGGAATATTTATCTTTTTGAATGCCAAAAACAAAACTAAGTTTATAGTTTTGTCTATGATTGTTTTTTTCCTTGCTTTTTATTCATATTCAGCTTTTAAGATCTTTTTTTTTCCTTTAATGCTCATTCTTATTTGGTATAAGTTTAAAGAGTTAACAAAAAAACATTTATTTATAATCATAGCTACAATAATACTTGCTTTTGGGAGCTTTGGTTTACTAGCAATAACTCAAAATGCCGCTTCATATACAGGTCCAGGTGCAAGTCAATTTTTCTTTCAGGATAAAGAAAAAACAGCTTTAAATGTTGAGCTTGAAAGAAGAGCATCAAATAAACCAAATTTTATTAAAACGCTTTACCACAATAAGTTTACTTATTGGTCAAGGATATTTACTACAAATTATTTAATAGCATTTTCTCCTCAGTATTTATTCTTAGATCAAGAGGCAAGTGGTCTTTATTCTATTTGGGGAAGAGGAGAGCTTTATATTTTTGAATTACCTCTTCTTATTATTGGTTTTATATACCTTTTTCTTAAAAAAAGGAAAGAATTTTACTTAATTTTACTACTTTTATTAATATCTCCTTTGCCTTCAGCCTTAGGAGTTGGGGGAGCAACTTGGACATCTAGATCTGCTTTTATGTCTGTCTGGCTTTATGTATTTATTGGAGTTGGAATTTATGCACTACTTACTTTAACTAAAGATAAAAAATACAAGGTTTTGTGCTTGATTTTAATTTCAATACTTTATATATATGCGGTTGTTGGTTATGTATCTCAATATTATTTTGATTGGTCTAAAACTAACGCAAAATATTTTTCCAGATCTACTAAAGATCTAGTCTTTTTCATAAATAACTCACAAGGGAAAAAAATTATTGTTGCAGGAGCAAATGTTAACACCTTTTTACATTTTGCTTTTTATAATAAAATCGATCCACAGTTAGCTCAAGAGGCAATAAAAAGCAATCTGATTAGATTTGGAAATGTAACTTTTACAAAAGATTGTTTAATTGATAAGTCAAAAGATCCATTAAAAGTTATTTCTGATAATGAGATTTATATAGCACCTTTAAATTGTAAATATAAAACAAAGCCTTCATCACAAATAAAAACTTATGATAATGTAGAAGTTGTATGGAATATTTATCAAAAATAACAAAAAGTAAAACGCTAATAAATCTTATGCCCTTATTGCTAGTTATAATTTTAGCTTCGTTTTTGCGTTTTCTATGGTTAGATAAGATTCCTAATGCAATCGGAGGAGATGAGATAGTTTATACTTTAAATGCAAAAGCTTCTTTTTTAACCGGACATGATATTTTTGGAACATGGTCTCCAGTAAATGGACTCTTATTTCAATATCCAAAAGGAGAAGCACAAGCAGAGCTTCCATATATTCTTAATTCATTCTTTGTGGGACCTACCGATTTTTCTCTTTTTAATTCAAGACTACCTAATTTAATAATGGGAGTTTTACTTATTCTATTTATATTTCTTGTTACAAGGCAGCTTCTGGGTAAAAATGCAGCAATTTTTGCGGCTCTAATAGCTTCAATTAATCCCTGGTTAATCTATATAGGAAGAACAGCTTATGAAGCAACGCCTGCAATGCTTTTTTATTTTATTTCCTTTTATATACTCTTGAAAGCAAAAGGATGGAGAATACTATTAGCTTTCCCTTTTTTAGTAGCAGCTTTTTATTCATATATAGCAACCAAGCTTATTTTTCTTCCCTTTGTCTTTATAATAATTGTTTACGTTTTTATTTTTATAAACAAAAAAAAGTATTTAAAGCCGTATCTAGTCTTATTTACCCTTTGTATTTTATTTGTAGTATTTTTTGTAGTTTCTTTGAAACTCAATCCTCAAACTGCAAGACTTAATGAATTACTGACTCCTTTTGACCCTGCTATTTCTAGAGAAGTTGACGGTATTAGAAAAACATCAATTCAAAATCCTTTAATAGAAATATTTGTAAATAAATATACTGTATTTGCAAATATAGTTGTTACAAAAACACTTAAAAGTTTTTCTTTTGATTACCTTTTTGTCTATGGAGATGAGTTTTTTTCAATTTGGAGGCATGGTCTATTTTACTATATAGATAGTCTATTTTTAATACTTGGTGCACTTTTTATGTTCAGCAAAAGAAGACCTGTGTTTTTTCTTTTTTCCACTCTTTCCTTAATAGGAATAGTTCCTCAAGTATTTCATACGGCAGATGTTGCTAATTTTTCAATTCATATGACAATGACTATTCCATTTCTGATTATTCTTATTGGATTTGGAATAGACGGATTAATAACTTATTTTAAAAATAAAAATTATAAACTTATTCTAACCACTTTAGTTTTGTTTGTTTATCTTATCTCAACTCTTAATTTTGCAAATATTTATTTTTTCTGGTACCCACTTCAAGGATATTTTGATTTTCCGGTAAGGATAATGTCTTCATATGTTCTTAAAGCGTCACAAAATCAAAAAGTTACAGTCTATTCAAACTCTTCTTTTGCTTTTTTCAAAAAATACATTTTTTATACTAATCAATACAATAAAAATACAGTTAAAATCATAAGAGACAATATAAATAATGAAAAATATTCTTTGGGAAATGTCACTTTTTCTTCCTGTAATATGCCTCAGGGGTATGAAGATGAAAATAATTTGATAATTCTAGATATAAAATGTGGCGATATTGCTCTGAATCAGCCTCATCTTAGTGTTGCAAGGCTCAAAGATGGGGGAGAAAGTTTTAAAATATTTAATGATAGAATTTGTAAGGGTGTTGGGCTAAATAGGTATGCATCAAATATTAAACTTTCTGATTTCAGCATTGAGGCATTACCTACAGATAAATTCTGCCAAACCTTTATTACTTCTTTGTAGTTTTTCTAGCAACAACAACGCAATAGGTGAATAAATCTTTGGGACCAAAATAAAACTTTATTAATTTAAAACCACAATCTTTTAGTAAGTTTTCAACCTGTTTTTTAGAAGAAATCAAGGATATTTCATCAGGATGCAATCTTATTTTTCTTCTTAAAATTTCATTAAGTAAGAAATGCAAAGAGCTAAGAAACATTACGGAAAGTCCATATTTTGGAGGCCAAAATAATACTAATTTACCGTTTGGTTTTAAAACCCTTCTAAATTCTGCAAATATTTTTGTGTTTTCACTTCCCGTAAAGTGTTCATGAACACCTAGGTTATATATCCCGTCAAAGTGTTCGTCTCTTACCGGAATGTCAAAAATACTTGCTTTTAAAACTCTTGAATTGGGACCGTTTACAATTTTATATATTTTTAAAGCCTCACCTGATATGTCAAGTGCTGTAATATTAAATTTTTTTGCGATATCTTCGTCAACTTGTCCTGAACCCGAGCCTGCGTGTAAAAGGAAATCTTTTTCTTTAAACTCTTGATTTATAAATTGATTTAGAGATCTTTTGATAATAAATTGTCTATAAAATGAAGCAATTAGTCTATAGATACTTTGGGAAGGAGTTTTTTTCTTAGTCCAATACTTGTCCCAATCTTTTTCTTGGTTTTCTCTTTTCTCTTTTGACATTTTGCAATTATACAAATTTAAGCTTGTACAGACAAGATGCAAGTGGTATACTTGAACATAATCTTAATTTAGAAAGGAAAATAAATGAATGTCTTCTCCAAAAATAAATAAAGCATTAACAATGGCCGATTTAATGAAATCGGTTAAAACTAATTTCGTCAGTCCCCATAAAGGTGATTTACTTGAAGGAACTGTTAATAAGCTAATTTCGTCAGAAATACTAATAGATATTGGCGCAAAAAGTCTTGCGGTAGTTCTAGAAAAAGATAAAAAAATATTAAGAAGCTTACTGGGCAGTCTTAAAGTAGGCGATAAAGTATCTGTTTCAGTTTTAAACCCAGAATCCGATCTTGGAAATCCAGTGGTTTCTTTGCGACGTTTTAACGATGCAAGAATTTGGGAAAAATTAGAAAGTTTTCAAAAATCAAAAGAAAAAATTGAAGTAACGATTGATGAAGCTACTAAAGGTGGATTTTTGGCTTCAACTAAAGATGGGATAAATGGATTTTTGCCAAATTCACAAGTATCATTTTTAGATTCTACAGTTTTAGTTGGAAAAAATTTAAATGTTTGCGTTATTGAATTGTCCCGTCCTCTAAAAAAGATAATCTTTTCTCAAAAAGCAACAATAAACAGCGAAGATTTTGTAAAGCAGGCAAGAAACCTTAAAAGAGATGCAAAAATTAAAGCAGTAATTTCAAATATTGCCCCATTTGGTATTTTTGCTTTGGTTGATATTGAAGAAGGACAAAAATTAGAAGGTTTTGTACATATTTCAGAAGTGGCTTGGGAAAAATTAGATAATATACCTTCAAATTTTAAACCAGGAGACGAATTTGAAGCTAAAATTTTAGGAATAGATAAAGAAGCAAAAAGAGTAAATCTTTCTATTAAGCGCTTGATTGCAAATCCGTTTGAAGAAAAATTAAAAGAATTTGTGCAGGATAAAAAAGTTAGTGGAACAGTAACCAAAGTTACTTCAAATGGTCTAACAGTTGATTTAGGAGGAGGAATTGAGGGTATTATTAAGAAAGAAAAAATTCCACCAACTGTTACTTACTCACAAGGGTCTTTGGTTGAAGCTACTGTTTTGGAAGTCGACAGAAACCAAAGAGTAGTCCTTGCACCTGTTCTTAAAGAAAAACCAATTGGGTATCGCTAGATAAGATCTTTTATGAAATTTTCTACTTCATTCGTTTGTCAGGAATGTGGATATGAAAGTCCTAAATATTTGGGAAGGTGTCCTGAGTGTGGTCTTTGGAACACTCTTAAAGAATTTAAAATTTCCAATACAAAATCAAAAGTAGGCTTGGGTAGTAGTATACAACAGCCCCAAGCAAAACCCCAGAAAATCTCTGAAGTTAGTTTTGAAGAGGGAAAGAGATTATCTACTAATTTTTCCGAAATGGACGAAGTTTTAGGAGGAGGAATTGTTATGGGAAGCGTTATTCTTTTGGCTGGAGATCCAGGAATAGGAAAATCTACTTTACTTCTTCAAGTTGGTCTTAGTATGAGTAAGACTAAGAATGTACTATATGTTTCTGGAGAAGAGTCTCAAAACCAGGTAAAACTTAGAGCTGGGAGGCTTTCGAAAAATCTTAAGGAAAATAACCTTTATCTTGTTTCCGCAACAGATCCTGATGCAATTGTAGGACTGATTGAGGAAGCTAAGCCTGCGTTTGTAATTATTGACTCAATTCAAACCATGCAATCAGAAAACCTTGAAGGCTTATCCGGAAGTGTGGGGCAAGTAAGATACGCAACCCAGCAGTTTATAAAGCTAGCAAAAACATTAGATATCCCCGTTATATTAGTAGGTCACGTAACAAAAGAGGGAATGGTAGCAGGTCCAATGATATTATCCCATATGGTTGATACGGTACTCTTTTTAGAAGGAGAAAAAAACACAGGAACAAGAATACTTAGAAGCCTTAAGAATAGATTTGGTCCAGTTGATGAAGTAGGAATCTTTTCAATGCAAAGTGAGGGCTTGGTCGAAGTAACAAATCCAGAGAGCTTGTTTTTAAATAAAGCTATTGATGCCTCAGGCAGTGTTTTAACCGTGACTATGGAGGGGACTAGGGCATTTTTAATAGAGGTTCAAGCACTTGTTGTTTTTTCCAAACTTCCCATGCCAAGAAGAGTCGCATCCGGTCTAGATTATAGGCGGCTTGAGTTAATACTTGCAGTTTTGCAAAAACACGCAAGGCTCCCGCTTGATTCGATGGATGTATTTGTAAATGTTGCCGGCGGATTTAAACTTTCAGACCCTGCAAGTGACCTTGCAATAGCCCTAGCTATATTTTCAAGCCTTAAGAATATAAGTCTAGCCAAAACAGTTGCCATTGCAGAGGTAGGGCTTTTAGGTGAACTAAGAGTACCTTCTCTTTTGGATAAGAGAGTAAAAGAAGCAAAAAAATTGGGATTTGGTAAAATAGTAAGTCCAAAAGTATATAAAAATATTTTTGAAGTAATAACTAGGTTGTCAAAAGACTAAATTTATAATATGGTAAAAAAACAAATAAAACCTAAAAAAACTAACGAAGAATCAGTACCGGCTGTTTTACAGACGCCTGAGCGGGGAATTCATTTTTCTCCAAAATTTGTGGGAATCTTAGCCGAAGAGGTGGCAAAAACAGTTGCCAGTAGGCTTTCTAACTTCAGACGTTCTCCTGCAAAAAAGAAAAACGGCAATGGACATCTTAATGCGATATTTTTGGATACCTCGGCAATAATCGATGGAAGGATTTTTGACGTGATAAGTCTTGGTCTTTTAACAGGAGAATTAGTTGTTCTAGAAAGCATTCTCTTAGAGTTAAAGCATATTGCAGATTCAAAGGATCTGGTTAAAAGAGAAAGAGGCAGAAAAGGTTTATTTTTACTTGAGAAAGTAAAAAAAGTTAAGGGAGTTAAATTTACCGTTTTATCTAGCGAGAAGGAAAGCGCAATGGGGCTTTCTGGACTAAGTGAAGTTGATGAAAAGCTAATTTTTGCGGCAAAACAAAATAAAGGAAGGATTATTACCTGTGACTATAGCTTAGAGAAAAAGGGAAGTATCAACGGCGTAACAGCCATAAATGTAAATACTTTGGCAAATATGCTAAAAGTTATTGCAGTACCGGGGGAAACTTTGCATATTAAAATTCAACATAAAGGAAAAGATATTACTCAGGGCGTTGGGTATTTGGATGACGGAACAATGATAGTTGTGGAAAATGCTGCAGTAGAGCTTGGCAGGGAGTTAAACGTTGTTGTTTCAAGAGTAATCCAAACCTCTGCTGGAAGAATACTTTTTTCCAAAAAACTCTAGTTTTATTTACTTATCCTAAAGTTTTCTTCTACTTTTTCCACCAAAAATATTTTTATTAAAGATTGATATGGAACGTCTCTTCTATTAACCATTTGCTTTATGCTCACAAGAAGATCTTGCTCATCAATCATGCGGGGATTATGTCATAAGCAAACGGGGACGTAATTATTCCCCACCCAAGCAGTATGTTATAATTATTAAATATATGGCTATTGATCTAAGTAATATTTACAAAAAATATAAAGGGTTTTTGGGTAGCTTTAGATAAAAATTGGAAGTTGATTAGTTATGATAAAGATATTAAAAAAGCTCATAAAAAGGCAGCCACCAAAGGATTTAAAGAACAAATAATACTTAAAGTACCCACTAAAAACGTTGCTTATTTTGGCTAATGGTTAACGTCAAACACAAGTTCAGATGTAGGTCAAAGAGGTTTTTTTGAAAATTTTAAAAGTGTTCAGTTTAATTATTCTGAAAAACACGGATATTTAAAATAACAAGAATGTGGACTACAGGTGAAACACGCTCCCTGAGTGTTTTTAAATAGGTTCGGTAGTAAGAGAAATCTGAAACAACCAGCCTGTATTTAAGTGGCTGGGCTAAATTATTCCCGTTATTTAAATACTCCGCCTAATTTAAATGCTGTATAAGAAAGGTAGGCCAAAACAGCAAATATAATAAGACTTAACCATACTGGAACATTCCAGGTTCCCAAAACAACATTCCAGCCAAAAACAAATCTAAACAATTGAACTGTTGCGCCTACTGCAAAAATTGTTCCAACTGTTTTTAGAAACATTTTAGAAGACATTTTCATCACCCTTATTATCGTTGCACTTTAAAAAAGGTTTGTCAAATTGGGGTTAGATTATTCTCGATTTGCTTTCTTTCTTCTTTTGAAAAGATAAATTACAAAAGCAGTTGAAACAGTTATAAGCAAAGCTATTTTTGCAAAGTCAAAGCTGCCTTGGGAGAAAAAACTAACATATGAGTAGATTTCTTTATTCGTTTTTCCAAAATGAATATAAACTTTTGCATTATAAAACCCCGGAATAAAAAACTTTTGATAGGGAATAACTCTTATATCATATCTTCTAATACTTTCAGGAAGGGCATCCAGAGAATTTTCATTTAATACTGCTTTTGCAACCAGTTTTCCAAATGGATCAAAGAGTTCAATGTATCCATAGGGAACAACATGTACATTGCCGCTATTTTCAAAACGAAGAATAAAGCCATCCGGATGCTCAATGCCATCCCTTTGAGGCCTAAACGATCTAATCTTACCCTCTTCTATTTCTTTACCCGTTGATGCTCTAACAAATAAAAGACTCGATAAAACTCCTCTTACATTGACTTTTTTTTCATCCTCAGATTGTTCAACTTCAGCCAAAATACTTGCATAATGTCCTCCTTTCGTAATTTTTTCTTTATCTATAAAAACCCTAATGCTCTTTTTTTCATTTGGGGAAAGCTGCAGCCTGTTGTTTTCAAATGTTACCCAGGAAGAAAGAGAGTATTTATAGTTTTTAGCATCCTTTCTTTCCAAAAAATTAATTTTATAGCTTTCTTCAAGCTCGTTAAAATCAGAAAGAGAAAGTAAAAGCGTGATATCTGCGTTAGTATTGTTTTCATAAGTTAATGTATATTCAGCAGGATCAACGGCTAGATCAAGATGAATAATTGAGGGAGTAACTGAAACTCCTTTTTTTTGAGCAAAAGAAGAAGGGGTTGATAATAAAAGAAGAAGTAAAACAATAAATACAAGCTTTTTAAGCATATTATAATCATATCAGAACTTAACCTTTGTGTTAAGATTTGCTATTATAATCTGGAATGAAAAAGTTTATTTTAATCCTTATTGTACTGATTGGCGTTTTATTAACCCTCTTTTTTATCTTCAACTCTTCCCAAAGAAAACTAACTGAGTCAGAAAAAGAGAAAGCATTAACTAAAATTTTAGGCAGAAAACCAAATCTTTCAGACACTGAGGTTAGCGGAGAGGTTGAATACAAGGGGAAATACGCAAGTTTTAAATATCCCGCCAAGGCAAAGATATATACATATAAAGATCCAGGCATGGCAAAAAATACTTCGGTTTTGGAGACCTTTTCCTTTGATATTGATAAACCACGTCTAGTTTTTAATTTTTCAGTTATGGAAAACGCAGCTGATTTAAAAGATGTTAGCGATATCTCGGGAGTAAAATTAAGACAAATCAGTGGCTCGGGATATACCCAGTCGGAGAAAGTTATAGGGGGAGAAAATGGTTTAATCTTTGTAAGGTCAGGTAATCTTTCTGAAAAAACAGGTTTTTTTCTAGTCAAAGACAAAATTTATTCAGTTGCAATTACAGGCAGCAATTTAGAAGAAGTATCCCTTCTTTTTGATTTGGTTATTAACTCCTTTGTCTTTTTTTAACTTCCCGGCCGATATAATACCTTAAGAACTTTTTCACTATGAAGAAAAGAACAATGATTGTAATTATGATTACTGCGATTGCTTTGTAGGGAATTACCCAAAAACTTACAGTTGAATCAAGTGTGACGTCCCTTGTGCCATTATCAAAAACCAATAGCAAATTGGCTGTATATCTTCCTACTCTAAAACTAGTAAGTTTATCCCAATTAATAGTTAATTTCTTAACGGGATTGCCGTTTTTATCAAGTTTTATCTGTTCGTCTTCAATAACATTTTCTCTTACCAGAAAACCATCAGCCCAGGAACTTTCAAATCTTCTTTTTGTATCCGGAATTATATTTGCAGCAGTCTGGTTGACGTCAAGTATTGCTATTTCTTTACCGGAGTCATCGGATATAAAGATATTGCCGTGAGGCCTGACATGGACGTTGCCGAAATTTTGGACTTGAACACTAAAATCAATAGGCAAGTATTCGTTTATAAAACTTCCTGTTTTAAAATCAACTATTTTTGCCTGCGTTCTTGCTCCGTCTTTTCGAACGTTTAGTAAAATTGGGACAGCACTTGCTCCTGTTAGGCTTGCTCCCTGGGCAACGCTACTTTCTTTATCTTGTTCAAATGTTACAGCAAAGTAATATCCGTATGCAGCAGTGCTTGGAACTTGGATAGTAAATGGAATATCACTCCATTCAAGGGAAGGAGCTACAAAAGTTTGATTGGCAAACTTTACCCAATTTAAAGATTGGTCGTCGTTTTCCTCATTTAGAGTTAAATCTCCAACTTCGTCACCTGCAAGTCTTTTAATACTGACTTTTAAAGGAAGGGGAGCAGTGGTGTTATTTCTGATTCTTATTTTTTCCGTTATTGTCTGTCCCGGATTTGCAGATAGATCAAAAAATACAGGAGAAACAGTTAGGTCATAGTTTTGCGGAGTTTGGGCAAAAACGGAATTTTTGGCAAAAAATATAACTATTAAAACTAGAAGAATTAGAGGCAGAAATAATTTTTTCTTTCCATATTTCATTTTAGAATGAACCGGCAGCAACAACAGTAAGAGTATCTGTATAATCAGTTGCTGCTGCTTGTGTTGATGCAATTTTTGCCCTTGCGTTAATTGTGACCGTATCTGAAGAACCAGGAGTAGTTTTTGTTGCTGTTTCTCTAAAAAGCGTTGTTGATGCTCCTCCCAGAGTCGTATCGCCGGTACCGTTGTATCCTGCATTTATGGTTGGAGTTCCTGATCCTGAATTAACATCTATTACATAACCTGTTGTGGATGCAAGATCGCTAACTGTAGGATAAGCTGCGGGAGCATTAATATTTGCATTAGCAGCTGTTGAATTCAAAGCTCCTACTGTGGTTGTTCCCTGAGTACCTTTAATCCAGGATGTCCATCCATTTCTTGAGTTTGTGGTAACTGTTTGAGTTACGGTTCCAGAAACAGTTGTGGAGGTGTTTAATGTTCCAAGAGCAATGGTTGTTCCGCTTAGAGAAAAAGTCATGGTTGCTGAAACTGATGCGCTTACTGTAACTTGATCCGCTCCGCTTGCAACAACTGAGGTTGCCCAGTTAACAGAGTCTGTATAAGGGCTTCCGCCTTGAGTTTTAAGCTGTCCTACTTTGTCATTACCAGCAGCTCCAATTGTTGATGATGCTCCTGTGAAATTAAAACAATAAAAAGTTCCGGCGGCAAGAGCTGTTCCGGGGAATTGTACATTAACTCCTGTTACTGAAGTTGCTGTTGTGATTCCAGGCCAAGCTGATGCAGCTCCTCCTCCTACAGGATCTGTTGGTAAATTAGTTGTTGTAACTGTCCAGTTGGCTGCTGTTTGGGATATTGTCCAATCAAGGGGAAATACTAAAACTACATTTGTTTGGGTTGTTAGGGTTGATTTAAGACAGGCCGTTCCTGATATTGCTGCACCGGTTGCATGTCTGTCAAACCTTACAAATGCTTCTGTTACAGCTGCGTTAACTTTTCTTGGTAATAAAAAAGGGTAGAGAGTTAATAAAAGAAGAGATAAATTTAAAACTAGACTTATCAGAGCTTGTTTATCTTTTTTAATTTGTACAATTTTAATTTTAGATAATAACTTCATACTTTTATTAAGTATATAAATAGCAAATCACTTTTTATAACCTTTGTCAAGTACTTTTGTCTCAAAACGAACCTGTGGCAATAATTGTCAAAATATCGCTATAGTCATCTGCTTGCGGAGTTGTACTTTTTGCCTTGGCTTTTAACTCAAAAGAAACCTGACCGTTTGTTACAGGGGCGGAGGTTGAATCTGCTAGGGTTCTTTTAGCAGTGTCTATTACTCCTACGTTTTGTGAAGCACCGTTATATGGGGAAATAAGCTGCATTGGTCCTCCTGAAGTTTGGGTTACAGTTGTGCCCCTTGCTCCATATCCTTCTAATGCAGAAGCTAAATCTGTTGATGAGCTGGATATATTATAGTTTCCGGCGGTTGTGCTTTTCAACCCGTTATTTGTACCAAAAAGATATATTAATCCACCATTTGTTGCATTAGTAGATATTGTGATATTGATTTTATCTGTTGAGGTTGTGACCGAGCCTGCAGTTAGGTTTCCAATATCAACTGAGAACGGAGGACTCGGTTGGCTTGTTGTACTTAGGCTAAGCGTGAGCGTAGGGTTTATTGTTGCGGCTGATCCTGATTGGCTGTATTCACTTTGGGTGAAATTTCCTCTTCTAGCTGCAACTCGAACATAGTAAGTTGTTCCGGGATAAAGGCCGATTAAGGTAAAACCAGATGCTCCCCCCCAAGCGCTATATGTCTGCCAGACTTGACTTGTTCCCAAAGTGTTATCTGCTTGGACAAAGTAAGTATTTTGGGAAAAGTCTGCGGAATTGCTTGCGACCTGTATCAAAAATGTTGCGTCAGATGGATTTGAGCCGTTATCAATTGTAACTTTTAATTTGTTATACCAATTTGATACATTTGTAACTGTAGGAGCAGCAGGAACATTTGCTTTTAATGTAAAACTTAAACCCCCACCTAAAGAATAATTAGAAGAGTTAAGCTTATCGTATTCAAGTTCTCCAACAGTTCCAAAAAGAGTGTAGTTTGTACTGTCAGCGCCAGCTCTTTCATTTCCTCCTGCTCCAAACGTATAGTCTTTTATTTCATACGTTGTGCTCTGGGGACCGGCAAAAACAGTTTGAGACAAAAAGAGCACAAGGATTAGGTTTAGAGAGATGATAAATTTCAGGTTTAATTTTTTATTTAATATTTTAAACTTTCTCATATTGGTAAGTAAAAAGCTGTTAAGCCAAATAACGGATGGACATATTCAAAAGTGCAGACCTGGGGGATTAAGTTACGGTTTGCCAAAACTGCCATTTGTGACTGGTCAAAGGTTAGCTCAGAGTTTCTATAATTAATGAGAGTTTTAAGAGCTGCTTTCATATCGCTTTCAGTAGGATAAAGTACGTTAACTGAGCTTAAAGTAAGAGCTCTCAGGAAATCTCGAGCCAGGGAAGGACTTATTTTAGCGTAAATCTCTCTATAAGTGTTTAAAACGTGTAGATAGCTTGTAAATACCTGGTATTTTTCCTGGGCAAAGTATCTAAAGTACGCTGCAGCCTGAGGATATTTGGTATGAGCTCTGTCCACAAAGGCGTATAAAATGTCTGATGATACAAAAATTTTTTTACTTTTTTTCTCCATAAGTTTTAGGTTATATTAAGTCCCGCACCTCTTCCTTGTAACTGAAAAAAGGGGTCAATATCCGTAAATGTTTTAACAGGTTTTCTTACTTCGTAATTGTGTTTTAATGAGGGAATTCTTGGGGTAAAATCTTTATTAAATTCGTTTAATTGTGACTCTTTAATTCTTACATTTCCACCGACTTTTATTGCTTTTAATCGTCCCTCTTTTATGTAACGTCTGATAGTTAAGGGATGAACCTTTAAAATGAATGCTGCTTGGTTAACGTTGAATAAATTATCCATAAATTACAAATTTCCAATCCTATTTTTCACAAATCCCTATATGCAATAATATACATTATTATGCAATTTTATGCAAGAGTCCAGAATATTTGACTGCATGTTTTAAACTTAGTGTAATTAATATTACGAAGTAATATTAATTAAATGCAAAGAACTAAATTCAATTTTACATCATTTATTAAAACTAGTGCAATAAGCTTTTTCATTGTTGTATTTTTTCTTGGTTTTTCATCAAAATCTTTTGCAGCAGTTGGTATTTACGAAGTCGTAAATTTCCAGGGAAAAGTGGTAAATAAAACTGCTGGAACAAATGTCACAAACGGAAATTATGATTTCACTTTTAAACTTTTCAGTGTCTCAAGCGGGGGAAGTGTTATCTGGACTGAAAACTTCAATACAGCAAACAGTAATCAGCTTACAGTAACAGATGGAATTTTTAGAGTAGCTCTGGGTTCTGTCTGTGTGTTTACTGGAGGAAGTTGCCAGGGAAACACAAATTCTGCAGTTGATTTTAACTCCGACAGTTTGTATTTAGATATAACTTTTAACGGTGAAACTTTTGGAACAAGAGTAAGACTTACAGCGGTTCCATATGCTTTTAATGCAAAGCAGGTAAATGGATTAACAGTAACAAATAACGGAGGAAATACGTTAAATATTGCAGCAAATAAAACGCTTACGGCAAGTAATACTTTAACATTTGCAGGAACAGATTCAACCACGATAACTTTCCAAGGAACAGATACATATGTCGGAAGAACAACATCAGATACATTGACCAATAAAATAATTGGCTCAACAGGTTTGATTTTCTCAGGAGCTACCACGGACATAAACACAGTTTCTAACGAAGACCTAACACTTGCTGCAAATGGTTCAGGTAATTTTGTCATATCGTCTGATTTTGATTCGGGCATAATAGTTGGAACTGCAATTTCCACTGAATTCCCATTGCTTGTTCGCTCTGGTATCGGTAACAATGCAGCTCTGGCTGTCGATAATCTAAACTTAGGAGATATCTTTACAGCTTCAGCTTCAGGAACAACAAGATTTTCTGTCACCAGCGCCGGTGGAATTAAGCTGGGAACTGCGGAAGGCGTAGCAAGTAATTGTCTTTTATCAGGTGGTGCTGGAGCTGCTTCTACATGGGGATCATGTGGAGGAGGATCTCAAACTCCATGGACTTCTGATATTGACGCTGATGGCTTCAGTCTTTTGGATCTTGGAACAAATATTACCGCAAGAGGTGCTTTAACTATAGCATCAACGGGTTCAAATACCCTGACTCTTGATTCAGGAAACAATATCATAACATTTGCAGCCTCAGATACAACTCTGACTGCATCAGGAATTGCAACAGTAACACTTGGAACTTCTGCAACAATTAATGCAGGAGCAACAGCTCTAAATCTTCAGGCAGACGGAACTCCTGATGTAAATATAGCGGGAGGATCAGGAACAACTGGATGTACAATAGCCAATGCAACTGGTAACTTAACCTGTTCCGGCACAATTACAGGAACAGGTGCAACAGGATACTGGACTAGACTGGCAGGTAATCTCTCCCCTGCAACTCTTAATGATACAATCTCCGCAACCTCAGCTGCTTCAACAGTTGCAACGCATACAACGAATAATCCTGCGGGAACACTGGCAATCAATACCTTAATCAATCAAACAGGAGCAGGAACTGTAACTGATCTTTTGCAATTAACTCAGACTGCAGGAGCAGCAACAAATGCACTTACCTTTTCAGGAACTTTTACCAAGCTGATTAACTCAACCAACTTTAATGTTTCAAATGCGGGAGCAGTTACAGCTGTAGGAGTAAACTCAGGTTCTGGTCTAATCCAGGGAACAGGAGGATTAACAATAACGGGAACTACTAATGTTAATGCGACAGGAACCTCAGCAAGTAATATTGGAAATTCAACAGGAGTATTAACATTAGCATCGGGTGGAACATCAGGCTGGACTAATACATCCGGTAATCTGACAATTCAAACTGCTACAACGGGAAATGTTGTAATTGATTCAGTAGGCTCTTTAAGCTTAGGAGCAACTAATTCAACAGGAACAACTCTTGGTAAAGCAACAACAACCCTAACGGTTAACCCAACTACCTGGACTGCAACACCGACAATATCAGGATTAATAACAGCTTCCACAGGTCTTACGGTTACTGCAGGACAGAACCTTACCGTAAACAGTGTTGCTTTTGACAATCTACAAGGCTCAGGATTGACAGTTTCGACTGGAGATCTTTCAATTCTATTAACTCCATCAGGCGTATCAGGTGCTAGTTCTTCAAATTCCGGTCTCGAAGTATCCGCTGCCGGCTTGACCCTTCTCAAAGGCTGTACTGACGGACAGCTTTTGGAATATACGGATGCAGGAGGTTGGGCTTGTGCAACTGATGATACAGGTGCTGGTGGAGGTGGAAGTTCTAACTGGACAGTAAGAAATGGAGCTTTGAAACCAAACAATGATACGCTGGATATTCTTTTTGGAGGAACTTCAACTTCTAGCGCCAAATTTGCTTTTATGAACATGGATTCAAACAGCGGATTAGATCCTCTTGCTTCTTTTTCAGGAAATTTAATGCTTGAATCAAGACCAAATTCAACAGCTGCCCAGCAAACAACTTGGACAAAAATATCTCAAACTACTCCTGGAACAATAATGAGCGCAGGCACAGCCAATATTTCTTCCATTTCAGCTATGACTGTATACAATGGAAGTTTATACGTAGGAACATTTAAGGGTGCGGCTGGAGCAGCTGGGGAGGCTGAAGTTTATAGATACAAAGGAACAAATACATCTTGGGAAAGAGTTTCCAGCGTAACCCCGGGAACAATTGGAGGAACAGGAACTCCTACTTCTGGAATTGCTTCTGTTTCTGCAATGACTGTTTTTGACGGAAGTTTATATATTGGAACTTCTAAGATGAATCAAGCGGAAATATATAGATATAATGGTGGCACTACATGGGTTAAAGTTTCAAATGGTACAGCAGGTACCATCGGCCCTACAGCAAGTATTGACGGTGTTTCGTCAATGGCTGTTTATCAAGGCAACTTATATGCAGGCACAAGGGAACATACTACTACCGCAGGTACGGCGCAGTTATTTAGGTTTGATCGCGCAGCCGGTGCTACTGCCTGGACAGCAGTTAATACAACTGCTGGAACATTTGTAGCCACTAATACAGTAGGCGTTTGGGCTGTAAGTAGCATGGTGGTAAAAAATGGGTATCTTTACCTTGGGGTATTAAAACCGGGTGATGCTGATGTTCTTAGGTATCAGGGTGGAGTTGGAAGCGTCTTTCTTTCCATGAACCTTGCAGTCTTAACAGGATCATATCTTATTAACGGTACTGCTGTTATTGGTTTTAACGATGTTCCATCTATGGCAGTATATAACGGAAGTCTAGTCGTTGGTCTTAATAAGTTAAATGGAGCTGAAGTTTTAATGCTGTCTGATGGTGGAGGAACACAAACTGTGCCAAATTCATGGATAAGGCTTAATAACGTAGCTGGAACTATGACAAACGGAGGAACTGCAAGTATTGACGGTATTACGTCAATGGCTGTATATAATGGAAGCTTATACGTAGGAACCTTGGAAGCAAATAGCGCTGAAATATATCGCTATACAGGGGAAAGTCAGAGATTCTTTAAAGTTTCAGGCGCTGCAGGAACGATTGCAACTGGTGATACATCAGCAATTGACGGTGTTGTTAAAATGATTCAAGCAAACGGCGACTTAATTGCTGCAACGCTTGAACTTGGAAGAGCTGAAATTTATAAAAATACCACAAAACCAATTGATAGCTCTTATGCTTTGCAATTCCATGCAAAGCCATCCATCGCAGGAGGAGAACAGAATTCAATCTCAAACTACGCATCAATATTCTTTATGGCAAGCGCTTCTGCAAACCTTGGGTCAAATGCGGGTAACGGTGGTGCCTTTATCTTTTCCCATGGAATCCAGACTAAAAATGGATCATATGATATAGCTGAAGACTATCCAACAAGGGATGATGGCTTAGAGCCAGGTGATTTAGTTGCAATAGATACACAAGAGAGAGGATTTGTTAAAAGATCAATAGTTGCTTTAGATGCTGGTGTAATTGGAGTATATTCAGAAAAACCTGCTTTAAGACTTACTCAGGAAGATGTAGCAATAGATGGAGGACGCGCTATTCCAGTTGCTCTTGCAGGGAGGGTTCCCGTTAAAGTATCAACGCAGAATGGAAAAATTAAGCCGGGAGATTATCTAACAGCTTCTTCTATTGCTGGAGTTGCAATGAAGGCAACAAAAGCTGGAAACGTGGTAGGTCAGGCAATGGCAGGTTATGACCAAGAAGGAATTGGAAGAATAGTTGTATATGTAAGGTCAAATTCATATTCTGGTACAGCTGCAAATCTTTTTGAAGGTATTGATAGCACAGCTGCAAATTTTGAACAAGAAATTTTGGCAAAATTAAATAGCCAAACCCATGATAGCTTAGTCTCTGAAATAAATACTGATAGGATTGTTGCAGGACTTGAAATAATTACACCAAGAATTGTCACAGATGAGTTAATAGTAAAGAAAATAAAAGCAGAACAAATAGAAGGACTGGAGATTATAACCGGAAAACTTTCAATTATTGATTCTAACATTGCATCTCTTAGTGCAATATTTAAAACCAATAATTCTACAGAGAATATTGAAAATATTAATGAGGCTTCAAAAAAAGTTGTTAATAGTACTCAGGAGCTTGTTCTTGCAGGCTTAAGCGTAGAAGGAATTGCTACAATTTCAGCAGATCTTAGAGTTAAAGGATCAGGTTTGGTTGAGGGAATATTTAGCATTGTAGATACATTAGTTACAAACAATTTAATCGCAAATGGAGTATCAAACTTTTTTGCTGATGTAATCTTTAAAGGAAATGTTATTTTTGAACAAAGACCAACATTTAATAACAACACAGGAGGATTTGCTGTTCTTAAAAAAGATGCTGAAAGAGTAGAGGTAGTCTTTGATAAAGAATATGAAAAAGCACCTGTTATTAGCACAAATATAACCTTTGATCAAAAGAAAAATGACGATGGGGCTATAAAGGAAACATTTGACCTAGAACAAAAAGTATTTAGTAAGGGTTATTCATTTATCGTAGTTAATAAATCCACAAAAGGATTTACAATTGTTTTAAATAAAAAAGCAGACGATGATGTAGAATTTTCCTGGATAGCATTGGCTATAAAGGATACTAAAATTTCATTTAGCAAAGAAGTTCTAAATTTAGTACAACAAGTACTAAGTCCAACTCCAAGTATTTCAGCTTCAAATTCTGCAGTTCAAAACGAACCTTGACAAAGGTTTACAATCTTACCTAAACTAAAATCTAATGTCTAAACATAGGTTTCTTTATTCCATACTTTTGGCAATAAGTATTTTTTTAAATATAATTTTATTCTTTAAATGCGAATTTGGTTGTGAAAATAACTTGCCTTCCAATCAATACCCATTTTTAGCAAGAAGAATACTAAATGAAAATTTTAACGATATCCTTGTTAATTTTTTAGATCTTAGAACTGATTTGAAAACAAGTGTTTTGCCTTTTGAAAAAACATTCTCGTTTTATTTTGAATATCTTCCAACAGGAACAAGTATTGGAGTAAATGAAAAAGAAGAATTCTACGCAGCTTCTCTTTTTAAGCTTCCGGTTATCATGTCATATTATCGTCAGCTTGAAAGACTAAAGGAAAGAAATGATCCTATTTTAACCATACAAGAAGAAGACATAGATAAGGAATTCGGAGATCTTTGGAAAAAAGGAGTTGGTTATAAAATTAAAATGTCGGATGCAATAAAACTCGCAATCACAAATTCAGATAATACTGCGATAAGACTAGTTGTTCCTCAAATTACTGAAAATGACTTTGAACATGTTTACCAGGCTTTAGATATTGATCTTCGAACTGATGATGGAGGCGCAAGGCTTACTACAAAAGGATATACTTCAATACTTAAAGCTTTATATTTTTCATCAGTTTTAGAAAAAAAAGACTCCCAGGAAATTTTAGATTTGCTTACAAAAACTAAATTTGTAGATAAACTTCCTGCCGGAGTTCCCGAGAATATTCCTGTTGCTCATAAGATAGGCGTTTACAATAAAAACGGAGAAAATGAGGCATATATGGATTGCGGAATAGTCTATTTTCCAAATAGGCCTTATGCTCTTTGTATGCTTTCAATATCTGACGAACAAACCGCTAGAGAAAGGATGCGGTTAGTATCCAAAAAAGTCTACGATTATGTTTCCGCAAAATAATTATTTACCGTAGCGTTGGTGGTGTCTTAAGTGAAGAGTCCAAAGTAAAAGATTAAAGATAGAAATTATTAAAAATGGTAGAGTTTTAACAATTCCAAAGCTAGGTATAAATATAATTTCAAAAATTAACGAAAGAAGACCCAGTGTTTCAAAAGTCATTCCAAAGAGATTGGCAAACAAATGAGAAAAGATATCCATAAAGGTAGATTTAATATCTTTTTTCTCCATATTTATTTTAAACGAAACATCTTCTTTTTCATCATAGGGAAGCTGGGGAGTAGATTGGTATCCTTTTTTCATCACCATTAACAAATATTTTCCAGCCCCTTTTTTAAAGAAGAATTCACCTTTACTGTTTGTTTTGGTATTTTGAATAATTTGCTCCGTATCAGCATCGGTAAGATAAACATTTGCAAGCGGTATCGGGCTTTCATGCTGGTCAAAAACAGCGCCGGTTATGTATTTTTTATTTCTTTGCTTATGGTTTAAAAGATAGAAAAAATAAGAAACAAAAGACCTTATAGCAATACCGTGTCTATATGAGAATGCAAAAAGAGTAAGGATTACAAAAGATGACAAAACAACAAAAGCAACTAGGTCAAAAAACCTTATGGAAAAGCGCAGACTATCTACATAGGCTGCGGTATTTACAAGAAATATTTCATTAAATCCTCTTATATAATATCTTATTATCCTTAAGATATTAATATTTTCTTTTTCAAGGTAAACAATGGGATAATCAGTTTGGTCGCTATCTTCTATTGCAAAAGAAACAGTTTTTTGTTTATAGTCTATATCTGAAACTTCCGCTTTATATTTTCCTTTTGGTAAAACAAAGTTAACAACTCCAAAATGGTCAGTAAAATTAGGATTTTGGAGATTAAGATCACCGGAGGAGAGGGGAATATATACTTTGGAAGAAAGATTATAGAGATATAAAAATACTCTTGCTCCGTCAATAGGTTCTTTATTTTGTTTTAATACAGTAAAAGGATTTGTAACTCTTAGAAGGCCAAGATTTTCCTCGCTCAAATTTCCGTTTTCATCAATAAAGCTAACTATTAGCTCATAAACGCCCGGCTCTACATGTGACCTAACAGTTGCGGTGTATACACCCGGTTTTGTTTCTAAAAGTGAAACATTGTTAGTTGCTGCTTCAGCCTCGTTTGTAAAAGTGTTGAAACCCAAAACTCTTTTAGATGAACTTAGTAGCTTTTTTAAGATAAATTTTGCTCTTTTTACAGAATTTCTGTTTTTAAATGAAAAGGTGATCTGGTAATTGGTATTTTGAGGAATGACGATGAATTGCTCTTTTTTAGATGAACCAGTATCTGTAGCGTTAACAGTGTTATAAATAATATTATTTTTACTTGTAACTACAATGCTGTTTTCTTCAATTTTTGCAGGTTCGCCTTTGGAGGTAGTAAGAATATATGTATCAGAGGCAATTATTTTTCCTGATGTATTTGTCGCAAAGACTTTGAAATAATAGCTTGTATTTTCCTCAAGATCTTTTAATTCAAAAACTTTATTGAAAGAAAAATCACTAAAAGAAATTGTTTTATCTAAGTTATTTTGTATTTTTCCATAACTTAGTTTCATTTTAGCTTTTTGAGTGGTAGAGGCAAAAACACTTGCGGAATTTTGCAAGATTTTTTTTATGTCAACTGTTTCAAATGTTGGCCCAACTATTGGTTTTGGTGTCGGTGTCGGGATTACGGTTGGCGTTGGTGTTGATGTCAAAGTAGTGCTAAAGTTATATAAATAACTTTGTGAAACATTGTCGTAAGGAGTAGTAGTAGTTTTGGATATAGACCTAGTAGATACATCGAATGCGACTAATTTAGAGCCTGTATAAGAAGAATTTGTTTTAAGTTTAAATGTAACAGTCTTGTTTAACGAATTTGCGGTGAAAGATGAAAATTCCCAAGTAATTTTTCGGTTGATTAAGTCTACTACCGGCGCGGTAGAGTTGATTCCATTTGTAGCGCTTGCCGTTACATAGTCAAGTATGTCAACGTTTGGTGAAGAACTGCCCGATATTGTTCCTTGAGTCCATTTTGCCTCGAGAGTAATAGGATAGTCAGAGGTTAAATAGGAGCCATAAGTTATTTTATAAGTCAGGGTTTTGTCTTGAGCAAATCGTGTACCCGAATCTTGGGACTCAATGTCTATTTGTAAATCAGAAACCTTAGGATCAACACTGGCTGTAATATTGATTGTGCTACTTGCCGCAATTGAAACAGCATAACTAGTTGAGTCAATTGCAGCATTAGAGCTGTTTTTTGTTGTAATTGTGCCTGTTTTGTTATTTCCCGTTACTGAAGAAGTGGTTGATGAGTTTCCTGCAAAATTAAAACAATACAAAATATCCTGGCTTAAATCTCCGCTTGAAAAAGTAACTTGATTACCGCTTATATTACTAGCAGATGCTCCGATTGAAGGCCAGACAGTAGCATTATCAGGAAGATTGGTAGTAGAAGTGGTCCAGTTTGAGAGAGTAGAAGAAATGGTAAAATCAGATGGAAATTCAACGATTATTCTGTTTTCAGTACCTGAAGATGCAGATGAGGGCTTGGCGCATACAGTTGCCGATAACGCAGAATTTGCTTTTAAAGAGTCAAGTCTGACATAGGCCTGGTCAAAGTCAGCAAAGATAGGAGAAGGGGAATTTAAGATAAAAATAAACAGAGAAAATATTAGGGCAAGGATTCTATTCATCTAATATCAACTTTACATTAAAGTTAAAAATCTATCAACGCTTGACATATGTCCCAGAGTTTAATTAACATAAAAATATATGGCAAAGCTTGTCTTTTTAATTGGTGTATCAAAGA
Source organism: uncultured Gammaproteobacteria bacterium (assembly GCA_964460145.1). Classification (GTDB taxonomy): domain Bacteria; phylum Patescibacteriota; class Microgenomatia; order Levybacterales; family UBA12049; genus JACQHJ01. The sequence goes on from CAYWPH010000004.1 coordinate 23,740, forward strand.
AAATATTCACAAAAAACCATATATTAACTTTCTTATTTGTTTTTGTTTTGGTAATAGCTTTTCTTGTCGCATATTATTACTACACCAAATATCAGGATTCTAAACAGTCTCAAGATAATGTTACTAGCCAAACGGAAGCAGAGATAGATAGATTAAAAGAAAAAATTGGGGCATTAATTGAGCTGCCCAAAGGAGAAGAGCCAATACCGGCAACGGTAAGCGATGTTACAAAATTAAAAGATCAAACTTTTTTTGCAAAGGCTAAAAATGGCGATAAAGTTTTAGTTTATTCCAAAGCAAAACTCGCAATACTTTACAGACCAAGTGTAGATAAAATAATAAACGTTGCACCTGTAAATTTAGGAGACAGCCAGACAGCAACACCTTCCAGCGTACAAGCTCAAAAGGCTTACGACATAGTCTTATACAACGGAACAACGACTGTAGGACTCACGACAAAAGTTAGAGATACTCTTTACTCCAAAACAAAAGAATTTAATGTTGTAGACCGCGACAATGCCTTTAGTAATACTTACAGTAATACTTTGGTCATTGATTTTATCGGCAATAGTGCAGTTGCAAAAAATCTTGCAGATTTTGTAAAGGGTAGGGTAGCAAGTCTTCCGGATGGAGAGAAAAAACCTGAAAATGCAGACTTTTTAGTCATTCTTGGAGCGGATCAGAATTAAATAAAACTAAAAAGGAGATACGATAACCTGCCCAATCATCGTATCTCCATTCTAGCTTCCAAAAATTGATATAAAAATATCAATCTATATCAATATAATCGATGGGTTTTAGCTTCATTAATTTTCCTTGACAACTCATTAATTTTTTGCTAAAACTTTCCGATAGGTGATTAGTTTTATTTCCTGCCTAAAGGACTAATTGCCCTTTTTCCAAGAGCATTGCTTATCGTACCAAGAAATTATCAATTCAAGTAACGAAAGCGATGCTCTTCTTTTTAGAGCATTACCACAGGTATACTAATCCCTTTTTCCAGCAATTTTTTAAATTGCTCACCGCCTTGTTTTACCAAGACATCCTGTTTGTAATCGGAAATCGTTTTAACCGCTTTTACCTTAGTAGCCCCAAATAAGTTGAATTTCATAATTAATGAGATTGTAGCATACGTTGTCAAGTGTGTCAAACCTATAGCGTAAAACAACCAAAAAGTACCATGCCTTATAGTATAACTATACGGGATTTAGATTGTTATTACGGGCTAAATAAAATTTACAAAATAAATGTGGATAACTTTGGGAAAAGATATTTAAGCAAAAACCTTAGTTTTTTAGGAAAATTTGAAAGTTTATTATGCAGACTTAATAAGAGGAGAGAAGAAGGTTCTAATAGGAGCTTGGTAGTCATAAAGCGTTTTGCCTTTAATTAAAAGCTTAATTAGAGAAAGAATATTTTTTCTAACTTCAGATATATACGTATTTGGATGATTTCTGTGATAATGTAAAACGTCTGGTAAATTGGCAAATTTACCATAAGGGATTATCTTCATAAAGATATCACTATAAATAAAAGGATTTGAACCTAGATTAAATTTTAGAACGTCTTTTGGAAGCTTTAGCTTATTGATAAGCACTGTTTCAAATTGCATTGAGATTCCATGAAGGGGATTTTGGTATATTTGGCTATTTTCCATGGGAAAGCTGCTTTTTCCTATTTTTTTACCAGTCTCGTTTATAAAGCTACACTGACTCCCAACAGCTACAGAATCAGGGTTTTTTATTAAAAATCTATATTGTTTTGCAAGCCTGTTTAGTTTTGAGATATCTTGAGCATCCATGAACGCTATAAAGCCTCCTTTGGTTTTTTTGATAAGCCTATTTAAAGTCACTGCAAGGCCGTAACTTTTGACATTCTTATAGATTCTAAGTCTTTTATCTTGTCTTTTAAAGCTACGTAAAATAGACATAGATTTGTCAGTTGAAAAGTCGTCAATAGCTATAATCTCCAAATTAAGGTATGTCTGATTTAACAGGGAATACAAGCAATCCGCCAGTGTTATGGCAGAGTTTCGGACAGGAAGAATTACCGTAATTAATGGTTTTTCTTTCATTTTATATACTCAAGAGGCAACTTAAGTATTGAGGTTAAATTTGGCAAGAATAATTAACCTATAAATTCAAATACTATTGTATCAATTTTGACTCTTAAAGTCAAATCCTTACAGATCTAAATAGCCACGAAATAGCCTCAATTTAAGAAGATTTTTTGTGTCTTTTTCGAGTCCAAATTATTCCAATAACTGCAAAAAAGAATATAGTTAAAAAGCCCAAAAACTGAAAATATTGAGGAATAAAAACGATTATAAAATCTAGATTTTTTCCGTTTTTTTCAATTCTCCAGCCGTTTTCCCAGTTATTTATTAAAACATGGTTTTTCATCTCAGATCCAAACCAAAAAGGAAAATTTTGGGAAAGATAAGACATTAATTTTGAATCTGATTTTTCGATTTTATATGCTTTCCAGCCTCTATCAAAGCTTTGGGATAAGATAACGAATGCGTTGCCATCTGTCTTCAGATCCTTTACTATGTAAGTATATTCATTTGGATGTTCTACAGAGCTTATTGTAGGATTAATTTCGTTATTTTTAGCTTCATTTTTGTTTGATAATACAAGGTTACTAATAAAATTGTAGGGAATAGGGTATTGGCTTATTTTACCCAGTGAATTATTAACCTCTTCATAAGTTAGGGAAATGTTTTCTAAATGAAAAGAATATGCCCTGCCAAATTCTTCTAAAGGGGTAGTTATAAAACTTGAGATATTACTTTTGCTGTCTAAATACGTATCTATAACAGGGTATTTTTGATCCTCGTTGTTTAGCCAAAAATGCAAAGCTCTGCCTTTGTTATTTTTGCTTTCTATAAAGATTGCATAGCCCTGATTGTGGACTAGGTTTTGAGCATAAAATGCAATACAGGCAGAAGAATTAGCTGATTTAAGGTTAATTGCAAGTTTATCATTAATACTGACTATTTCAGCTTTAAAATTATCTTTTCTGAAAAAGTCGCAGTTATATACGTTTTTAAGATCGTTTTGAGATGGAATTTCCTCAAAGCTTTGATAATTATCGTTTATTTTAGGAATAATTACCTCAATTTTAGAGCCTTTATCTATATTTAAAGAAAGATTATATGGGTTACCCAAAAATGAGGAGACTTTGTCTTTACCAATACTTTCTTGTTGACTTAAATCAATTGAGCTAAAAACAACTGTATTATCTACTCTCGTGAGTAAAAACGTAGTTCCCAAAATAGCTTGAGGGCTTAAGGGATTTATTTTAATGTTTTTTACTCCGTTTACATTCATATTAATTTCGTTTGAATATCCTTTGGGTATTGATAAAAGATTAATATTTAGTTTTTTAGAGTAAATAAGCTTCTTCTGGGTTTTGTTTGTAATATAAATTTGAGGAGACTGAAGTTTTGCTTCAATAATCAAATTTCCATTTAAATCTTTTTTGCTGGCAAAAGAAACTTGTATAAATTGCTCGTTATCTATAAAAGAGGGAATACTGAGTATTTTAGAACCAGACTCATTTAGGGGATTCTCAACTATTATGAAATCTTTTTCATTTTTTATCACAAACTCTTTGTCTTTTTGATTTTTGTTGGAAAACAGAGATCTAAAAGGATATGTATAATCTGGATTTTGATCATTAGAGATATAATTTCCTAAAATTTTATAGGAAAGATCGTTATTATTCCAATTATAGGTATTTACATTTTTTAGATTTGTATCTGCAAAAACAAAGCTTTTGGGATTATCTTTTAAAGCTACTTTATATATCTCTATATTTCCAAAACTACTGTCTTTTTTAACGCTTGGGATTTGTTCTAAAAGATTTTTAAGTTCATCTGTAAATAGCGAGATAGGTGAGGGTGGGTAAATAATGTTTTTGTCAACCATAATAAAACCTATCTGATACTTATTCAAAACGTCCTCAAAAGATTTCGGGTTTTTGGAATATAGTGCATACGAGGCTTCCCAATAATAGTTTTCATTATTCTTACTCCATACGTCAAAAGCTCTGTCTAATATTGGTTGCTTAATCCCATACCATAAAAATCCTGATCCACCATAACCGAAAGAGTAATAACTCCAACCCCAAAATGTGGGTTGGGGAAAGTTAGCAATTCTTTGGTTTTTATCTTGTTTTTCAAAATAGTCAAAAACCTTGAAATATTCGCTTGGAATGTTAATTTTTTCTTTTTCATAGAAGAGATTTCCTTTAAAAATCGGAAAAACAAAGCTAAAAAGTAAGGCTATAAGAATGACTGGTAAAAAACTAAGAGTTTTTTTAGAAAACTTACCTGATAGAAATTTAAGAAGTTGTTTTATTCCAAGGCCAAAAAAGACTGCATAAGAAAGAGAAGCAATAATTGAAAACTTAGTAAACGGAAACCTTAATACTTCATTGAAAATACTTATTTTTCTAAAGATACTATCTATAAACGAAAACGGAGGCGTGTTTGTCGTAAGCATTGTAATTGAGCTGATAAAGATAAGTGCAAATATAATCTCAATAGGTTTTCTTTGTTTTAAAGAGCATAAAAAACCAATAAGTATTACTCCAAAGATTGTAAATCCTATGGTTAAAACAAGAGGATTTGCCAAATGGTCTCTAAATGAAGAAAACATGTATGAAAAATTTCCATTAAGATTAGGATCTACATTGTTAAACCAAAAGCCTTTAAGTAAAATTATATCTTCTAGATTACCAAATGCCTTATTTTGAGCAATAACCGTATCCGTTGCCATTTGGTTTATTTTTGCATTTAAGGCGACACTGGAGTTAGTAAAAAAGAAATAAATAAAAGGCAGAATCCAAAAAAGATTAATAACTAAAGTTACAAAGATAACCTTAATAGATTTTCTAAAAGCATCTTTACTTTTTTCCTTGAGGTTAAAAACAAGAAGAATTGTAAAAAGTATTAGGGAATATACAAAAAATACAGTTGGAACCTGAGATTGACCTAGAGCCAGTATATTAACAAGAATAAGGAAAAAAAAGTTTTTTAAAGAACTTGATTTAAGAAAGTTTATTGTTGTTAAGACAAGCCATGGTAAAAAGGCAAAATGGGTCATAAAAGGTTCAAATGGAGCATAGAATGTTTGGATTGTTGAAAGATTTAAAAGATAATACAAAGAAACGCATGCAGATAAAGCTTTACTCCAAAAATCACTTATGTGCTCAAATAATAGCTTTTTTGCCATAAAATATGCGCCAATTGTTCCAATTGAAAGCATTAAGAATACGCTAAATTGCCTTATAAGGTTTATGGGAATAAAAAAAGATGTTAGTAGAGTAAATATTTGTCTGACAATATCGGCGCTGTGAGCATTTCCTGCTAAAACACCGAGTCCTTGATATTCCTGCCAGACTGAAAAAATAGCTCTTTTAAGATTTAATCCAACATTTAACTCTGTTTGAAGGTTGTCCCAGCCGGTCAAAAAACCAGAGTTTGAGAAATTTGTCAAAAATACAACAAAAAGAGTGAGTAATATAAAAACAAAAGGAAAGTGCTTTTTGAGCATATTATGATTGCTTAGAAGATACAGAATTATATGACGCAACAATATTCTCATTCATACTTTGTAAAATATTTTCATAGTTCTTTGCAAGATTTTCAAAAGACCTCTCTTTATGTAATATCTTACTAAACAAAAGCATTTTTTGGGAAATATTTGGTTCCATTGCAAAGGCAATTGCTTGAATAAGACTATTTTTATTTAGATCAAAAACTATGTCAGATTTTCTAAGATTTGCTTCACCTAAAGCTTTTTTAATATCAACTGACTTTGTTAATCCCAGAAGACTTTTAGAAATAATAAAAGGTTTTTGATGAGAAATTGCTAAGGATAAAGGTCCGGATGAAGACATAAATATTCTATAAGGAAGAACTACCAGATCAGAAATTGCAAAAATAGGGGATATATCCTCTTCTTTTACAAAACCGGTTGCAATAACATTTGAAGAGCTTTTAATAAGTCCATCTACTTTTGCAATAAATCTTTGATAATGAATTTTTTGTTCCTGGGTAAAGCTTACTCCTCCTGCAATAACTAATCTAATTCTTCTTCCATTAATATATTTTTTGTCTTTTAAGGCCCGGATAAGGAAATCTACTCCTTTGTACCAAGTTAAATAACCAAAATAAAGAATTACAAATTCATCATTTTTTATTCCAAACTTCTTTCTTGCCTTAAGTCGATCAACGCTTTTAATATCAGTATCAACTCCATGTGAGACTACATGTATTTTCTCTAAAGCAGTAACTTTTGAGAGTCTTTTTTTAAATTCTTCTTCTAAAACTACTATCTTTTTTGCTCCAAGGGTAAGTAGGAAGTAGAACCATTTAAGGCCAAAATTTAAGACAGTTAGCTTTAAATTGTTGGATTTAATTCCAATATGACCGGATAAATCTTTTATATCAAATAAGACTTGGTGGATAACCAGCAAAATGTTTTTTCTAAGTAAAAAAAGAAGAAAAACAAAAGGAGCAACTAAGCTTGTTGTTAAAGTATCTCCAAAAGATGCAAATTCAAATTCAATCATTACATCTTTTATTTTGTTAAATTTAAAAATTTCTCTTATCAAAGATATAAAAGATGGGGGAGAGTTTCGCTTAAAACAGCGTATAACTAAGACATTATCTTCTACGTAGGATTTGTCTTTGTTTACATCTATTGTCAAAACCACAATTTTTCTGTTTGGATTCTCATTTCTGAGCCTAAGTATTGTATTTTTGGTAAAAGAAGACACGGCACATACGCCTTTACTGTAAATCTCTCCCTTTTTAGGATAGGCGGAAATAACAAGTAAAGAATCTTGCCTGTTATATTGTTCAAAAACAGTTTTTTTCATATTTACTAAATAACACACATTTCGGTTTAGGAAATGTGTGTTATTGTTGGCATTAAGTTATTCTTAATTGCAATAAGAATTAACTATTGTACCAGGTTGCTCTCTTGCTTCTCTTTTAACAGTTTGTTCATATAATTGATGGTGCAATGCTACTGCGTCGCCATCTTTAGGTAGATAAACAGTTATACCTTTTGCGTATAACTCTCTTACCTGTGAAGCAACGAAAGGCGATGCATCAAATCCTCTAACTCTGTCAATTTTATTCCATCCTGTTAATACTGTACCTGCGGTTGCAACTTCATGTTCTAATCCTGATGGATCTTCTCTTAAAGTTGCGCTACCGTCTCTGTTTAATATCCAGTTATTTGGGTTTCTTGCCCATTTGTCTCGTCCTATTCTTTGTGCAATTGTTACTCTGGATTTTATCCTAGCAGGAGTAACAGATCTGTTAGAATCTTTTCCTGGTAGACATACTGGAACAACATCTACGTCAGGTTGTTCTCTAGCTTCTTTAGCAATAACTGCTATTCTAACCTGTCTCCAACCCGCTAATTCATCTTCGAATAACCAGAAAGTTCCACCATTAATGTCAAGTTTCTTAACATCTCTTGGTCTTGAAACTAATGTTTGAGCTTGATTTTCTCCTGGTTTTTTAATTTTAATCCAACCTTCAACAACAGCACCGTTGGTTCTTACTCTGTGCGCTTTTCCGGATGAATCAGGTTTTAAAGTTGCGCCACCAAATTCATTTATTTTCCAGTTATCTGGATCTTTGGAGTATGCATCACCGCCAAACAAACTTGCTGCTTGTTCGACTGATTCAACCTCGATAGGATCTACATAGTTTGCAGATGCTTCTGGTCTTATTTGTGAAGATTGTTCAAAAACTACAATGGGTGAGTTAAGAGATGGCATTTGTCCTTCAGCTATAATAGCTGGAGGTCTTTGTGGTTCTGCTGCTGCTACTGCAGATACTCCTGCAATTTCAGCTGCTAAAGCACCACTAACTGCTAATTTACCAACAGTTTTAACTCTTTTTTTAAATCTTTGAATACGTGTTTCTTTTGTATTTGCCATTATTTCTCACCTCCTCTGTATATAGATTGCTTAGATCTTCTTCTTAATATTAATCCACCAAGTAACCCTGGAACAAGTAGTGCTAAAGGTAGCATTTCAGGTCCTGTTGCGGGTGTGGTTGAAAGCTCGGGAGCAGGCATAACTTTTAATCCTCCTTTTGTTTGTGCTTTTTCCTGGGTTCCAAGAACCTCTTTTTGCAAGCAGAACTTAGATGATGCTTTATTTACAGCTCCGGACGAATCAGTACCTATTGCTTGGTTTAATTGACAGATTATGCCTTGATCATTTGGCAGGTTATTTGTATCTGCAATTTTTCCAACTATAGTATATGTTGCTTCTTGTCCTATGTTAAGGTCTGAGACCGTGAAGACTAGGGTATTACTTTTTGAATTAAAATTACCAGATCCTGATACAAAACTTAAATATTTAGGAAATACATCTGCAACTGTAATTGTTGGGATTTTCTTAGAACCTGTATTTTTAATTGTAACCTGGAAGGTTACAATTTGGTTAGGAGCATATTTTGGATCGTTTATAGATAGATTGTTAACGAAATCTCCGCCGTTCTTACCTGGTTTTTGAACATGTTTTTGAATGGAGAAGGAATAATCCGGACATGACTCACCACCGCCATATATTGGAGTACATCCGGCAGCGTATGTGTTTTCAGTTCTGAGGGCAAATAAGATTATTGATAAGAGAACAAGTGTAAATAATTTTTTCATTAGTATTATAGCTACTATCTTATACGTTAAAAATTATCTTTTGTTTCTTGGGGACAGACAAAAAACTTTTAAGATTAGCCGATTATAACAATTATTAGAGGATATGTCAAGCTTATAATATTACAATTTAGCAATTTGAATATACTTAGTACATAAATGGGACTTGACAAAAATTAAAAGGTATGGTCTAATAAAAGTGCTTTCAAAAGGCTTCAGCCTAATTTCCGAAGAAAACACATTAATTTTTTAGTATTGAATATCGATTAAGGCTTAATTCCTAACTTTTAACCCTATGCCAGTAAAGAAAAAAACAGATTCCCAAATTGAGGATATTGTTGGAACACCTGCTCAGACTCCACAAGAAAACTTGTCAGAGAATCAACAGACTACCAATCCAGAACCAATTCAAGAGACTTTGGTCAAGCCTCAGTCTTTTGTGTCTCAAATGGAACAAAGATCAGAGCCACAAGGCATTCCTGTTAAAGGATTTTTAGATATTCAGCCTGAGGGACATGGTTTTTTAAGGCCTAAATTTATACCATCACATAGAGACATATATATTTCCCAATCTCAAATCAGAAGATTTATGCTTAGACCCGGTGATTTAGTTGAGGGCTTAGGAAGGCCACCAAAAGACACAGAGCGATATTTCGGTTTACTTAGGGTAGAAACAGTAAACGGATTAAACGCAGACGAAAGTTTAAATAGGTTGTATTTTGACGATTTAACTCCAATTTATCCCAAAAAACAGATTGTTTTAACTACGGGTAAAACGCCCTTATCAACGAGAATAATTGACTTAATAGCTCCAATTGGTTTTGGACAAAGAGGCATGATCGTTTCTCCTCCTAAAGCTGGAAAAACAACAGTGTTAAAAGAGCTTGCAGCAGGAATCTCACAAAATTTCCCCAATGTCCACTTAATGGCAGCTTTAATAGGGGAAAGACCAGAAGAGGTAACTGATATTACTTCTTCTGTTCACGGAGAAGTTGTTGCTTCAAACTTTGACGAGCCACCGGAAAATCAGACAAGAGTAGCAGAAATAACACTTGATAGAGCAAAAAGAGTGGTAGAAACGGGAAAAGACGTCATTATACTTCTTGACTCAATTACGCGCTTAGCAAGAGCATATAATCTCTCAGTTGCACCCTCCGGAAGAACTCTTTCAGGAGGATTTGATCCGGCAGCCTTATGGCCGGCAAAACGATTTTTCGGAGCAGCCAGAAACTGCCAAGAGGGAGGATCATTAACTATTATTGGAACAGCACTTGTTGAAACAGGATCAAGAATGGATGATTTAATCTATGAAGAGTTTAAAGGAACAGGTAATATGGAACTTCATTTAGACAGAAGACTGGCTGATAAAAGAATATATCCGTCAATTGATATTGAAAGATCAGGTACAAGACAAGAGGAGTTAATCATGGATGAGGAGTTAAGGCAAAAAACAATTACGATGAGAAGAATGTTATACATGCTAGGGGAAGACGAAAGAACGTCTCTTTTAATAGAGAAACTTGCAAAAACTGAAACCAACGAGGAATTTTTAAATAGCCTGCAAAAAGGATAAAGTCATTCAAAATCTTTTCAGGAAGCAAAGAAATACCTACCTGACAAATACCCCCCGGATATGTAAGCTGGCAATAGACATATGTCGTATCCTAATACAAATATTTCCAAAACTAGAAGCAGTACTTGCAACAGATATATAAATTATACCAAAAATGACATCAATGCGAGTTTGACTAATACTAATCATTTTGTTACGATAGATATCACTTTTTCATGAATAAGCGGAAATTTTTTGTTGTGTTTTTTGGGTCTACCAAAAGATATTTTTCTAAAATAGGAGATTTCTCTTCCATCTTCTCAAGATACTTAAAGTTAAAGATTATTTCCTTTAGTATTTTCTTTGAAACAAATAAGAACATTCTTGTTAAGTTTTTGACGATGAAAAGAGGTCGATATACCCGGCCTTTTTTACATTTTGCAACACTTTTGGTACTTACGATAGGGGTAATTGTCGCTCCGTTTCTTGCAAGTACTTATCCAATTTTCTCCCAAAACTCCAATACCTCTAAAATAGCTTTACCAAAAACAAATCAATCCATAATTGTAGGAGAAAATGTTTTTAAAACCAGTATTTCGCAAAAGCCAAGAGACAAAATCATAACCTACACTGTTGCCAAAGGAGATACTCTTTCTACAATAGCTCAAAAATTTGAACTTTCAGCAAATACTGTAAAATGGCAAAATAATCTTGTTTCAGATACTCTAAGCGTTGGAGATAGCCTTGAAATATTGCCAGTTACTGGAATGGCATATAAGGTAAACAGGGGAGAA
>CAYWPH010000005.1:0-28412 GCA_964460145.1 uncultured Gammaproteobacteria bacterium
AACATAGCCTTGTATGAAAAATTGTCCCCAAGGAGTAATTGTTGTTCCAATAACTGCCATAAGGGTTAGAATATATCCTTTATCTAACTGTAAATGGGGAATAACGAGATTTGATATGGCAGACCCCCAATCCGGCTTTAGGGCAAACGCTGAAATTGCATAAGAAATATAGAAAAAGGAAAACAGTAAAAATAATCTTTCTAAGCGTTTAAAACTCCCTTTAGTTACTAAAAGAAACATAGTAAAAACTGCTATTGGAACAGAAATAAATTTAGAAACGTTAAAGATCTCGAAAGCTGCGGCAATTCCTGCAAATTCAGCGGCAATTGTGCCAAGGTTTGCTATAAACAAAATTCCCATTATAAAAGCGGTCCACCTAATCCCAAATTTTTCTCTTATTAAAGAAGCAAGTCCTTTACCCGTAACCAGCCCCATTCTTGCGCCAATTTCTTGAGTTATTGATAAAGCAAAAGTAGTTAAAATCAGTACCCATAAAAGTGAATAACCAAACTGAGCACCGGCTACTGAATAAGTGGTGATTCCTCCTGCGTCATTGTCAGCTGAGGCTGCAATAATGCCTGGCCCCATAATTGCCAGAATTGGTAGTATCGCAATAATTTTTCTTTTAAATAAGCTCATTGATTCGTGTTTTTTCCTCTATTCTTTCTAAAATACTGTCTATTCTTACAACTCCGATTGGTTTCTTATCCCTGTCAACTACTGGTAAGGTTCTTAGATTATATTTACTAAAAAGAGTTATCAGTTCATTTATAGAAACTTCTGGGTAAACAAATTTCCGCTCAGAAACAATATCTTTAAGCTGGGCTAGCGAATCGCTATCTAAAATGTCTTTTGTATAAATAGTGCCTACCAATCTTTCATTGCCGTTTGTAATTACTATAGCTTCAGGTTTTGGAGTTTGTTCGTAAAGTTGGTTATATGCTTCTTTTATGGTTAAATTACCGTCAAGTTTCCAAAAAGTCGTCCTCATCATGCCTCCGGCAGTTTCTTCTCCAAAATCCAAAATTCGTTCTACTTTTTGCGCTCTTTCCTGTCCAATGAGTTTTAAAATCTCTCTAATTCTAAGCGGGTTTAGTTTATAAAATAATCCCGCAATTGAAGCAACATGCATTTTGGCAACAATTTGTCCCAAAACCGAAGCTTTAAGTCCTTCAAGTATTGCCTCTCTTGTTCTAATATCTGTTTCCTCAATAGCCTTAGCTGCACTTTTTGCGTCCAGACTTTCAACTATACCTATTCTTTCCCTGCTTCCTAAATTTTCCAAAATATCAGCAAGCTCACTAGGATGTATTTTATTTAGCCTGTTTTGTGAAAGACTAATCTTTACATTCCCTGTTTGGTAGTCAAAAGCCTCTATCATTTGCCAGGGGATTATCTTAGGTTCTATCCTAATAAGCTTATCAAGACCAAGTCTTCTTAGAATTCCTGCTGTTCCAATATCTATTCCTACTACTTTTAACTGTCCGTTTGCTTCAAGTACTACATCGTTGACTCTAACCAATCTTCTATCATCAATATCTATTACCTGCTTGTCCAATAAATCCTCATTTAAGTAAAAATCCCCTTCGTCGTATGGAAGAAAGGGACCTTTCGTGGAGTTAAGTACTGCTCCAAAGCTTCTAATTGTAAGGCTTGATGGAGAAATAGTTATTTTTTTACCATTTTTTTTTATAACAATTTTGGAAACAGACGGATTTGGAGAGCTTTCAAGTACGGCAAAGTCAACCATTGTCCCAAAGATTTTTCTCTCAAAATAGACATTTTTATTCAAAAGATTACTCAAAAAGATCATGATCCTCTAATTGTAGTTTCGTGCTTTAGAACGTGTCAACCCCCTAATTTTTAAGATATAGGCTATCTATGTATTGTATCTTGACGCCAACATACAATACATATACAATATTTGTATATGAATATACGAACGTTAAACATTGCTTTACCAGGAGATCTTATTAAAAGAGTTGATAAGGTTGCCAAAAAAGAATATCGCAATCGTAGCGAGTTAATTCGAGAGGCACTCAGAATCTACTTGCAAGATAAAGAAGAATGGCAACAAATTTTTGCTGCTGGAGAAAAGGCTATGAAAAAAATGGGGATTAAAAGTGAAGAAGAGATAAACGAAATAGTTTATGAATACAGGCACGGTCGTAAGTCTTCCTAAGGTTATCCTCGATACCAATATTATTATTTCCGCTTTGGGTTTTGGAGGTAAACCAAGAGAGATTTTGAACCTGATTTTAGATAATCAGATTCAAGGTATTACTTCATCAGTTCTTTTAGCAGAGTTGGAAGATGTAGTTAATAAGAAATTTCCGCTCCTTTCCAGTGACTTGGAGAAAACTAAAAAACAAATCAGGAAAAAATTTAAAATGGTTAACCCAAAACAAACTGTAAAAATCCTACAAGATATTGATGACAATAGGGTACTGGAAGCTGCGATTGCGGGTGAGTGCCAATATATCGTAACAGGTGACAGTGATTTATTAACCTTAAAAACCTTTCACCAGATAAAAATTTTAACACCAAATGATTTTCTTAGAATTATACAAGGTAACTGATCACTCTTCCTCTTGACAATCTAGCAACCCGTGTGATAGAGTGCTAATACATTGCTTATGGAAAAAGTAATACCGATAATCCCAATAAGAGATGGAATAATTTTCCCCTTTACAGATTCAGTCTTAACTTTTGGCAGACCCAAAAGCTTATCTGCCTTGGAGTCTTCATTTAATCAGGAAAGAGTTGTAGGGTTTGTGCTTCAAAGAAATGCAAGACTAAACGAGCCTTCTTCGTCTGATTTATACGCTATTGGAACTCTTTCACATATTGAGCGAATGATTAAATCAGATGGAGAAATAAACGCTCAGGTTAAAGGGCTTACAAGAATTGAGATTTTAGAATATGTGCAGGATGCGCCATATTTAATGGCAAGAGTAAAAGAGATTGAAGACGTTGTAAAAGATTCACCTGAGATTAAAGCTTTAACAAATCATCTTATAAATGAATTCAGACGTGCTGTAAATTTAGGAAAATTTGTAGACTTTTTAGTCTTTATGAATGTAATGAGCGATAATACTGCTTCACAGCTTGCTGATCTTGTTGCTTCGGTATTAGATTTAAAGCCTGCCGAAAAACAGGAATTCTTGGAAGAAACAGACGTTAGAAAGCGTTTGGAGAAAATTATCGAAGTTTTGGCAAAAGAAATAAAAATATTAGAGCTTGAGAAAAAGATTGCTTCCAAAACTCAGGAAAGATTTGAAAAAGGAGCAAGAGAAGTAATGCTACGTGAAAGACTTAAGACAATTGAAAAAGAACTTGGAGAATCTGATGAGGATAGTGAAATAAGAGAGCTATATACCAAGCTAAAGATAGCAAAAATGCCGGAAGACGTTGAGGAAAAAGCCAGAAAAGAAATCAAAAAACTTTCTCAGATGAATCAATTTAATCCTGAGAGCGGATATATCAGAAACTATCTTGACTGGCTATTGGATGTTCCCTGGAACATAGAAAGCAAAAATAACATTAACATAAAACTTGCTGAAAAAATCTTGGATGAAGACCACTATGGGCTTGAAAAAGTAAAGGAAAGAATCACGGAATATCTGGCTGTACATAAACTTGCCGGAAAAATGAAAGGTCCAATTCTTTGTTTTGTAGGTCCTCCGGGTGTTGGTAAAACTTCTATCGGTAAATCAATTGCTAGAGCCCTGGGTAGAAAATTTGTTAAAGTCTCTTTGGGAGGAATAAGAGATGAAGCTGAGATTAGAGGACATAGAAGAACATATGTCGGGGCACTCCCTGGGAGAATAATTCAGGGCATAAAAGATGCAGGGACCAGAAACCCGGTCTTTATGCTTGATGAAATAGATAAAGTAGGAACAGACTTTAGAGGTGATCCCTCCTCAGCTTTGCTTGAAGCTTTAGATCCGGAACAAAACCACGCTTTTTCAGATCATTACTTGGAAGTTCCATTTGATCTATCAGATGTAATGTTTATTACAACTGCAAACATTTTAGATACTATTCCACCGGCTTTAAAAGATAGGCTTGAGATAATCCCTTTTGCAGGATATACACAGCAAGAAAAATTCAAAATCATCAAAGATTTCTTACTTAAAAAACAAATGGAAGCGCATGGCTTGAAAGATTCAAATCTAGAACTATCTGATAATGCAATAAGATTTATAATTGAACACTATACAAGAGAAGCAGGAGTAAGAAGCTTGGAGAGACAAATTGCAGCATTATTTAGAAAGATCGCAAAACAAGTAGCAGAAGGGAAAAAAGCTAAAGTAATTGTCGAAGATAAAAATGTTCCTAAGTTTTTGGGTCCTATTAAAATTAACTCAACACTTATCGAGAAAAAAGATGAAGTAGGTATGTCAACCGGCCTTGCATGGACAGAAGCAGGCGGAGACGTACTCTTTATTGAAGTAGCCCTTATGCCCGGTAAAGGACAGCTCATTTTAACAGGACAGCTTGGTGATGTTATGAAAGAATCTTGTCAGGCTGCAATGAGTTATATTAGAGCAAGAGCAAGAGCGCTGGGACTTGATGAAAAGTTCTACCAAAAAATTGATGTTCATGTTCATGTTCCGGAAGGTGCTGTTCCAAAAGACGGACCCAGTGCTGGTCTTGCAATTGTGACAGCTATAACCTCAGCTTTAACAAAAATACCCGTTAATAGAAAAGTAGGTATGACAGGGGAAGTGACCTTAAGAGGAAGGGCTTTGGAAATTGGCGGAGTTAAAGAAAAAGTTATTGCAGCTCACCGTGCAGGACTAAAAACAGTAATACTTCCAAAAGACAATAAAAAAGATTTAGAGGACGTACCAAAAGAAGTAATCAAAGACCTTAAATTTATCTTTGTAAATCACATGGATGAAGTTTTGGATATTGCTTTTACAAAACCTTTGGTAAGAAAATCAGTAGGAGAGTTTCATCCACGTCAGGTTTTGCACGTAACACCTCCGCAGGTTGATTAATAAACTCAAGCTATATGTAAAGTTTACTTGACATTTAATATCTTTCCCTTTATTATCTATTTAATGACTGCAATTTATATTTTTAATTTCTATGAAAGAGTATGTGGAAAATAAAGTTCTTGATCTTCGCAAGCAAAATAATATTACCCAAGAAGAACTGGCAAAAGCAGTTAGCGTTTCAAGGCAAACAATTGTTGCTATTGAAAAAGGAAATTACATTCCCTCACTTTTACTGGGAATAAAGATTGCCAGGTTTTTTAAAAAAAATGTAGAAGGAGTGTTTATCTATAAATATGAAAAGTAACTTTAATTTTTTAGGAGAAACAATAATCTCACTTTTTTTGATAGGACTTTTAGTTTTTTTTATTAATCCATTGGATCTTTTAATGCCAAAGCAGTTGCATTTATTTATGATTCCAACACTGGTTTTATTATTTGTATTTTTTACTGCAATAATTTGGAAAGAAAAAACTTCTGATGAAAGACAGCAGCTGCATAGATTTATTGCATCAAGATTTGCATATTTTGCCTCAGTTACTGTTTTGTTTTTGGGAATAATTTATCAAAGTACATATAACGCTGTTGATCCCTGGCTTATTATCGCAGTTTGCGTAATTTTACTTTCTAAAATAGTAGGCTTGGTATATGGACATTTAAAACATTAATTATGGGAGGTGAAAGTAAATGAATAAAAATATAATTTGGATATTTATAATAATAACGATAGTTTCCGTAGGTGGAGTTTTACTGTTTTATCAAAACTCCCAAAGCAATAAAAACAAAGATTACCTGATGGATAAATCCGAGAATAAAATGATGGATAAAAAAGATCAGGATGGAGTGATGAAAGAAGGATACTCGGGGCAACTTCTTGCAGGAAATCCCACTCCTTATCTTTCCTTTACAAAGGCTGATTACCAAAAAGCGTTGAAAGAGGGAAAAGTTATTTTTCTTGACTTCTATGCAAACTGGTGTCCAGTCTGCAGAGCAGAAGCACCGGAAATACAATCTGGATTTGATATGTTAGATAATGATCAAATTGTTGGTTTTAGAGTAAACTTTAATGACAGTGAAACTGATGAGGATGAAAAAGCTTTAGCTAAGGAATTTGAGATTTTCTATCAGCATACAAAAGTTATTTTGCAAAATGGAAAAGAAATTTTACAAGACGGAAATACATGGGATAAAAATAAATTAATTGAGGAGTTGTCTAAATTCTAATGGGAATACTGCTTATTTTTGCATTTGTATCGGGTTTAATCACAATATTTGCGCCATGCATATGGCCGCTTCTTCCGATAATTTTATCTTCAACTGCAACTGGTGGACACAGGAAACCTCTTGGAATAACCTTGGGTATCCTGTTAAGTTTTGGTTTGCTTACTCTTACAATTTCCTACATAGTTAAAGTTATCCCTTTTGATCCTGAAGTACTTAGATTTCTAGCAGTATTTGTAATAGCGTTTTTGGGTCTTACTCTTATAATCCCTGCCCTATCCCAAAGACTTGAAGGATATGTTAGTAGATTAAGCTCAAGGTTTAGTTTTTCAAGTCAAACAAATAATCCTGGCTTTTGGTCAGGTTTTATAACCGGTCTTGCGCTTGGAATAGTCTGGACTCCGTGTGCAGGTCCAATTCTTGCAACTATTGCAACTTTGGCTGCAACCCAATCTGTAAACTTGAATGTTATTTTAATAACTCTTTTCTATATAGTAGGGGTTGGTATTCCTCTTTTTATTTTTGCAACTTTAGGAAAATATATTTTTACCCGGTCTCGTGCTCTGTCAAAATATACAGGAAGGATTCAACAGATTTTTGGAGTGGTTATGATAGTAACAGCAATATTAATTGCAACTAACTATGATAAAGTTTTACAGGCAAAGCTTTTAGATTTATTTCCTTCATACGGCAATTTCATTATTAACTTAGAAAGCAATAAAAACGTTAAAGAGCAATTGGACTTAATTAAGAATAAAAAATCATCATTACCAATTGACACAAATGGATTGCTTAACGTAAATACTAAAGCCCCTGAGATTGTTGGAATATATAAATGGCTAAATACTGACAGGGAATTGAAAATCTCTGATTTAAAAGGAAAAGTAGTTTTAATAGATTTTTGGACATATACTTGTATAAACTGTATAAGAACACTCCCACATATAACAAGATGGTATGAAAAATATAAGGATCAGGGGTTTATTGTAATTGGTGTCCATACTCCTGAATTTGAATTTGAAAAAGATACTAAAAATGTAGAAAACGCTATAAAGCAATACAATATCCATTATTCTGTTGCTCAGGACAATGATTACAAGACATGGAACAATTATTCAAACCAATACTGGCCGGCAAAGTATTTAATAGATGCAAAAGGCAATATCAAAAAGTTTCATTTTGGAGAGGGTGCATATGAAGAAATGGAAATGGCTATTCAATTACTTTTAAAACAAGCTGGAAAAAATATAAAGGCAAAAGTAGATAGTATGCCAGATGAAACACCTAAAATAAGGCTTTCTCCAGAAGCTTATCTTGGCTCAAGAAGAATGCAGTATTATTATCCATCAGGTAGTCTTGCAAGCGGATCTAAAGATTTTATTCTTTCAGATGTTATTCCCTCCAATTCCTTTAGTCTTGGAGGAGGATGGAAAATTGAAGACGAGAACGCAGTGACAATAAAAAACTCAGTTTTAAATTATAATTTTTATGCAAATAAAGTATTTTTAGTTTTAAGACCAGGAGTCTCAAAAAATTCAAAAGTAAAAGTATATTTAGATGGAAAACTGGTTAATAATTCAAGTGCTGGAGTAGACGTTAAAAATGGAGAAGCAACAATAGATAGTGATAGGTTATACAGCCTAATTGATTTGAAGTCAAAACCAGGCAGCCACATGTTAAAATTAGAGTTTAAAGATAGCGGAATACAGGTATTCGCATTCACTTTTGGTTAGGGATCTAGCTTATTTTGTACCCCCGACGATTCTTATTTTGAACCGCTTTTGGCTCATTTTAATAAGTTGATGAAGGCTTATTAAACTCCGAAAAATCATCTATAAATTTCTTTTCTATGCCCAATTTTAATAATGAGTATTATTTGATTTTCTTTATCGATTAGATATACGATTCTATAGTCCCCAATTCGTATTCTGTATCCCTTACTTCCTTCTAATTTTTGACTGTTTTGACCATAGGGATCATTCTTTAGTAAACCAATTTTCTGAATTATTCTTTGCCCGAGGTTTTTATTAAGATGGAGTAATTCTTTTTCAGCAGATTTAACGAACAATATTTTCATTACATATCCAATTTCTTGGCCACTTCTTCAAATGAAACAGTTGATTCATTTTTACGTTCTTCTATAGCCTTCAGGTCATTTGAAGTTTCCAAAGCCTCTTCTAATAACGCGTAGTAATCAGGATCAACCAGCACAGCTGCAGCTTGTGATCGTTGCAATATAACTACGCTTTTTCCTTCTGCTTGTAGTTTCTTAATAATATGCGCGGTGTTTTGTTTTAAATCAGTGATAGATGTTGTATTTATCATATTAAACAGAGTATATAGCACTTTAGAACGTATTGTCAAGAGTATATTTAAAAGAAGTATGCATGCGAACAAATTCACTTTATTTTATTAATATATCCTGAATTCGTTGCATATTATGTTAACAATTCACGATATTCTGGTTCAACTCCCGTTGGCGACTATTTAAATTAGCCTTGAAATTTTAATAAACTTGAAAATACATTAAACCTTAATTTTGAGGCAAAAATGAGATTTTTTGAGTTGCTATCTCGTTTGGTACCCCGGACGACTCTTATTTTGAACCACTTTTGGCTCATTTTAGTAAGTTAATGGATACTTATCAAGCTAAAAATGAGGAAGAATAATGTTTCTTCTGTTTTGTTTAATAAAAAACCTTTTTAAAATCTTTACCAGAGATTTACTGAGTTATAAGAATGAGGTTATGATTGAAAGCCCATATATTACTTCGGAACGCATGTCTTTTTTAGTGTCTATATTCAAATAATTAATTGGAAGCGAGATAAAGATCTTTATTATTACATTGTTTTATATGTATTGGCAATCATCGTATAAAATTGGTTATTTTCGGTAGAAAAATACTTCGGGTAGGAAGTCTTGATACCTTATCTCATGTTGTATATAATAAATTAATGGAAGCAGTAGTTTCTCCTGATTTAAAAACACAGCCTGTAGAGGTCCCTAAGACAGGAGATCGTTTTATGGTTACTGATTATCAAGCTGGGCTTGATCTTGCTTCACGAGGTGAGAGAGGCTGGAGAGCATCATACTTAGTAAATCCATTAGTAAGACCTGATGGAACGGATGGGGTAAGAACTTTAGATTTTACTTATACTCCTGAATCAGGAAGAAGCGATGTTAATCCCCTAGTATCGATGAGCCGGTATGAAATTAAGCGAGAAAGAGAATGGTCTGGCCCAGGAGGATCGAAATCTCCAATATATCCTGATAATAGTATGCAAGGCCCTCGTCCAAAACATCCTACTCTTGCTCTTGAGAGGGATTCTACTCTTGAGGTCGTAGATATTCAAACCGATGAATCCGGAAGGAGGGACATGGTTTTTAGGTATGTTGGGGGGCCGGCTAGATTAAGTAGCGGAGGTGATCCTAGAGAACAATCATATGTCCCACTTGATCAAATAGTTGCAGTAAATGGTATCGAGAGAGATCAATATTTAAGAGAGCAAATGTTTATAGTTAACTATGAGCATATGGGCAGTAAGCTTAAGAAAGTGGATATGCAACCTCCTAGGAGAAGTTTTTTGAGAAGACTTCTTTCTAGAAAAAAGTGAACCTTTTGTACCGCGTAGGGGAGTCGAACATGATTTCCTAGCTGAAACTAATTTTCCTACTCCACATCCGAATAAAATAATGTTATTCTTATATTCTTATGGCTGAAGACATGTGTCCAAAATGTGGCTCACCCTTAGCTCCAATCTCTGAAACATCTACCGGTAGAAAGTTTCAAAGATGTTCTACGGGAAACTGGAATCCTCAAACAAAGCAAAATGAAGGCTGTGATTATGTTAAGTGGATTGCGCAAGAGCCAGAAATAATTGATGAAAAATGTCCTAAGTGCGGTTCTCCTTTGGTTATTCAGTTTACTCGCTTTGGCAAAAAGATGAAGAAATGCAGTACCAATGCTTGGAACAAGGAAACAAAAAAGTCAGAAGGATGCGATTATGTCGAATGGATTAATGGCACTACCGAAAAACTTGACGAAGAATGTCCAACTTGCGGTAAACCGTTGGTTTTATTTACAACAAATTCTGGTAAAAGAATGAAAAAGTGCTCAGCTGCAGGCTGGGATAGCGCCGCCCGAAAAGCAACGGGATGCCCATACATAGAATGGCTTAAAGCAGAATATAAGAAACCAGAGGAAGACAGCGGCGGAGAAGAATTCCTCCCTCCTGAGCCTAAAGGCGAGGAAGATAGCAAAACAGTAGAAGTTTAGAAAATATCTAATTCTCCAAGTATTCTATCTAAATGTTCAGTTAAAACTCCTGTAGTGTCTTCGCTAGATAATCCGCTTTCTTCACTTTTAACCTTAACTGTTCTTGTTTTTTCAATAAGTAAATGAAACCTTCTTCTTTTCTCTTTATTTCTAGGAAGAAGTGTTCTAATTCTATATTTACTTTTAAGATTGAATCTAAGAAAGTCCAATTTAGCCCGATATATCAATCTATTCGATATATAGATAAACATCCTATCTCGTTTGGTACCGCCGACCGGATTTGAACCATTTATTAAATAATTTTAATAGTCCTTGGATTTTCGCAGAACACTCATGGATACGGTTCTTACTTTAATATGTTGACTGAGAATCCTTATACAGGTTATAATGCAAGAGTATGCCTTACAAAGATAAACATGATCCTAGGTATAAAAAAGCTAGGATGAAGTGGTATTATAAGAATAAGCCGAAGCATAAGGCAACTAAAAAAGCCATCATATACAAAAAAAGAGAGTATCTAAAAGAATTAAAGAAAAGGCCATGTGCAGATTGTGGATTATCATTTCCGTATTACGTGATGGATTTTGATCATAGAGATAGAAGTACTAAAAGCTTTACAGTTGGATTAATGTTTAATAATAAAGGATGGAAATTAATAAAAGAAGAGGTCGAGAAGTGTGATATAGTATGTGCAAATTGTCACAGAATAAGAACATATAAATATCTGGCGCATTCGTCTATCGGTTAGGACGCTAGATTCTCAATCTAGTAAGACGGGTTCGACTCCCGTATGCGCTACAAAAGCTCAGTTTATACATAGAATAGATAAATTGATTATTTTAAGATTAAAAGTTAAACTCAATAATCTTTAATTTACCCAATGATCTAATATTTGTCTCTCCATTAAATTTTGGGTATAATCATTGCATGAGCAACATATACCTTTCAATCGTAATCCCTTCATACAACGAAATGACAAATCTTCGAAAAGGAGTATTGGATAGAGTTGAGCATTTTCTAAAAAAACAAAAGTATGGTTACGAGGTTATCGTAGTTGATGACGGATCCGATGACGGAAGTATTGAATATGTTGAGAGGTTTATAAAGGAAAGCCCAGAGTTTAAGATTTTAAAAAACCAGCATCTTGGAAAAGCAGGAGCTGTAACGTCGGGAATGTTAAAAGCAAAAGGGGAGTATGTTTTATTTACAGACATGGATCAGGCAACTCCAATTGAGGAAGTAAATAATCTTTTACCTTTTACAAAAAAATTTGACATTGTTATCGGAAGCAGAAATTCTCAAAGAAAAGGTGCTCCTTGGACAAGGCTTTTAATGGCCAAGGGAATGATGATTTTAAGATCTGTTGTTGTTGGTGTAAGAGGAATTAACGATACGCAGTGCGGTTTTAAGCTTTTTAGAAAAGAAGTATCAGATGATCTTTTTTCAAAAATTCAAACTCTTCATAAAGGTTTTACAAAAATTTCAGGTTCTTCTGTAAAGGCAGGCTTTGACGTTGAACTTTTATATCTAGCACAAAAAATGGGATATAAAATAAAAGAAGTTGCTGTTGAGTGGCTGTATGTTGAGAGCAGAAGAGTAAGTCCAGTTAAAGATTCAATTGAAGCTGTTCAGGATCTTCTTCGTATAAGATTAAACGCACTTTCGGGAAAATACAATAATTTATGAAAAGAATAAATCTTTTCCTTACCTCTTATATAATAGTAGTAATAGTTTTATTTATTTACTCCTTTACACAAGTTGATCTAAGTTTGACGTTATCTCAAAGCTCAATTTATCAAATCTTACAAAAACAGCTTCAGTATCTAGGTTTTTTTGATAGGCCACTATCTGCATTAATATTTTCAACAATCGCCTTTTTATTATTTCTCTTTTATCTATCGTTTTTATACTTAGCAAAAAAGGATCTGTTAAGGTTAAATACAACTAAAATTCTTATTTTTTTAACGTTTATAATTTTAGTTTTTTCCTATAACGCTTTTTCTTATGATTTATTCAATTATATTTTTGATGCAAAAATATTAACTCATTACGGACTAAATCCATATTTGCATAAACCTATGGATTTTGCTAACGATCCCATGTTAAATTTCATGCGCTGGACGCATAGGCTTTATCCCTATGGGCCAAGCTGGTTAGTTTTAACAGTGCCTTTATCGTTTATTGGACTTAATTTTTTCCTTCCAACATTTTTTCTTTTTAAGGCAATGATAGGGTTAACGTATTTGGGAAGCGTATATTTAATCTATAAAATATCAAAAGTTTTATTCCCAAAAAATGCAATCTTTAATACAGTATTTTTTGCATTTAATCCATTGATTATAATTGAAGGGTTGGTTTCAGCTCATAATGACTTTCCATTAGTATTTTTTGCACTTTTGGCAATCTATTTATATTTAATCAAACGAAAAGCTTTATCCTTTTTGTCTTTACTTTTTTCAATTGGAGTTAAGTTCTCTACAGCAGTTTTGGTTCCTATTTTTGCTTTAGTTTTTTATTTTGAAAAACGTAAGAAAAATATCCCTTGGGAAAATATATTTTTGGTTTCAGTTGTGTTTTCTCTTATTGCAGTAATACTAGTAACGATGAGGACAACTTTTCAGCCTTGGTATCTAGTTTTTCCTCTTACAATGGGAGCTTTTATATCAAGAAAAGATTATATATTTATACCAAGCTTGATTGCGTCAATTTTTATGGTTTTAATTTATATCGTCTATGTCTATATGACAGACTATGCAAGTCAATATCCCCAAGTTATTGCAAATATTGAATATATTGGATTATTTATAGTAGTAATTGCAACTTTAGCTTTTGTAGTTAAGCATAAGATTTCTGCCAAGCATTGATTGAAACACTCTCTTAGAATATAATCTTTATATGAAGCTTTTATCTAAAATTAGGAACGAAATTATACTTTCTCTTTTTATTATAGCTTCTTACTTCCTTTTAAGGCTAATTTTCTTAGATAAACTCCCAATGTTTACCGATGAGGCCATTTATACAAGATGGGCACAGATTGCATTAAACGATTCCGCCTGGAGATTTATTTCCTTAACAGATGGTAAACAGCCTATGTTTGTCTGGGCAGCAATAGTGCTTATGAAATTTATTGATGACCCTCTTATAGCTGCAAGATTGGTATCCGTGGTAAGCGGTTTTTTCACTATGATTGGCCTTTGGCTTTTAACTTACGAGCTTTTTAAAAGCAGGAGAGCTGCATTTTTATCTTCAGCTTTGTATGTTTTTTACCCTTTTGCACAGGTTTTGGATAGGATGGCTTTATATGATAGTATGGTAGGAACTTTTTTTATTTGGGCAACATATTTTTCTATAGTTTTAGTAAGAAAAACAAGAATTGATGTAGCTTATACTCTTGGTTTTGTTATTGCAGGAGGCATTCTTACAAAGACTTCTAACTTTTTTAGTATTTATCTTTTACCGTTTTTACTTATACTTTTTAATTTCAGAGATAAAGAAATTATAAAAAGAGTTTCTAAGATTATTCTTTTAGCCGCATTTTCAGCTGCAATTGCGTTTGGACTATATAACGTTTTAAGACTTTCACCCCTTTTTCAGATGATTCAGGCAAAAAACGCAATATTTGTTTACCCTTTAAAAGAATGGCTAGAGCATCCTTTTACATTTTTTGTAGGCAATCTTAATGGTCTTTTGAGCTGGCTGACAGAGTATTTAAAATTGCCATATATTATCTTAATTGCAATTTCATATGTGTTTATTACAAAATTTACAAGAGAAAAATTTTTTCTTACTGTTTATTTCCTCATTCCATTTGTTGCTCTTGCATTATTTGGAAGAGTAATCTTTCCAAGATTTATTTTCTTTATGAGCTTAATGCTTTTGCCACTTGCTGCAACAGGACTTGAGTATTTAATAGATTTTGTACAAAGGAATATAAAATTAAATATTCCTAAAAGTTTTTATACAATCCTTCTTACAATTATTTTTATTGCTTATCCAGGATTTGTTTCTCTGCAATTTGCATATGATCCGATTAATTCTCAAATTGCAAAAGCAGATAACAGTCAGTATATAAACAGCTGGGCAGCAGGTTGGGGAGTTAAGGAAAGTATTGAATTTTTCAAAGCACAAGCAAAAGACAAAAAGATATTTATTGCAACTGAGGGTACATTTGGCCTAATGCCGGAGGCAATGGAACTATATCTTGTAAATAATCCAAATATAACAATAAAAGGTTATTGGCCAGTTGATATATTTCCCAAAGAGACCTTAAAGTTTGCTGCAAAAATGCCTTCCTACTTTATCTATTATCAAAAAGATCATATGGTAATTCCTTCAGATTTTCCACTTAAACTGCTTTTCCAAGTAAAGCAAGGGAACAATGAATCATATTACAGGGTCTATCAAGTGATTCCTCAACAAAAGAAATGAAAAAGGTTCAGAAATTTTGGACTTATTTATTTATTGGATTTATAGTTCTATTTTTCTTCTGGCCAATTTTCAAAGGATATATCCCTTTTCCAGGAGACTTATTAGTCAACCAAAATCCTTACAAAGCACAGTCTTATCTTGGTTTTGCCCCCGGAGGTTATCCTAATAAGGCTCAAGGGCCCGATGTTATAAATGAAATTTATCCCTGGCGTTATTTTTCCATAAATACTTTAAAAGACTTTAGTATTCCGTTTTGGAATCCTCATAATTTTTCAGGTAACCCGCAAATGGCTAATTTTCAAACGGCAATTTTTTATCCTTTTAATATTTTGTATTTTATTTTACCTTTTAATTTCTCCTGGACAATTATTATTATGCTCCAGCCTCTTCTAGCAGGATTTTTTATGTATTTATTTCTTAAAAAGTCAGTTAATCTTTCAGATGTCGCATCTTTCTTGGGGGCAATAGCTTTTAGTTTTTGTTCTTATATGACAGTTTGGATTGAGTATGGAAATATTGGCAGTACTTTTTTATGGCTTCCTCTAATTCTTTTATTTACCAAAAGATATTTTGTAAAAGCAAATATGGTAAATTTTCTAGGAATTTCTATTCCGGCCATTTTTTCAATATTAGCAGGTTATATCCAAGGAGTATTTTATATTTATGTTTTATCATTTCTATATTATTACTTTCTTGTTTTTAGCCAAAAAGGAAGTTTCCAAAATCATAAAAAAAACTTTATTTTTTTAATGTCTTTATTTTTGCCATTTTTAATTACATCATTTCAAATACTCCCAACTCTAAAGCTATTTTCAGAAAGCACAAGAGGAGATTATACGCTTTTACAAATAGAAAAAAATCTTTCACCAATTGTTAATTTAATTACAATAGCGGTTCCTGATTTTTTTGGAAATCCTGCAACGAGGAACTACTTTCTAGATGGAACATATATAGAAAGAGTAATGTATCCGGGAATCGTTATCTTGTTTTTTGCATTTTACGCTATTTTTACAAAAATTAATGTAGTAGAGAGAAAATTTTTTGTAATTGTAGGGATTGTTTCTTTGGTTATTGCAACAAATTTTCCTTTAGTTAAATATCTTTACTTAATCCCAATTCCAGTTATCTCAACAACTGTTGCTACAAGGGAGCTTAGTATTTTTATTTTTTCATTAATTGTTTTAGGAGCAATTGGTATAGATCATTTTATAAAGAATAAAAGCTTTTCCAACAAATATATTTATTTTGCTCTTATTTCTTTTTCCTTAATTTGGATTGTAGTTTTAGCATTAATGAAATTAAATCCAGACTTGTCAATTAATTTAAAGGTAACCCTTCGCAATTTAGTAATACCTTCTTTTTTAATTTTATTTACTATAGTAGCAGTTTTTCTTAAAAGATTTAATATTAAGTTATCAATATTCTTATTGGCATTTTTAATAGTTTTTGATTTGTTTTACTTTTTTAATAAGATTACTCCTTTTGCACCAATAAGCTTTACGTATCCGAATACTCCTTTAACGTCCTATCTTAAAGAAAATGCCGGAATAAATAGAGTTTGGGGGTATGGTAATGCATATATTCCACCCAATTTCCAAAGCGTTGACACTACTTTTTCTACAGAGGGAAACGACCCTTTACATCTTCGAAGATATACGGAGTTACTAGCATCTTCAAAGGATGGGAAGTTGCCAAAGATGCTTCCAAGACCAGATGCAAATATTGCTCCTGGATATGGACCAGATGACCTAAGACAAAATTTTTATAGAAAAAGAATCTTAGACTTATTAGGAGTTAAATATATTTTACACAAACAAGATTTGGTAGATGCCTGGTCTCAATCAGATAAAACTACTTTCCCAGAAGACCAATATTTGTTGACTAATAAAATATATCCCTGGCAAATATATGAAAACAAAAACGCAGTCCCAAGGTATTTTATAACTGGAGACTATATTGCGGTAAAAAGTAAAAGTGAAGCGTTATCAAATATTTATAACCCAAGTATTAATTTAAGTAATACTCTAATTTTAGAAAAAGCACCTAAGCTTTCTATGGATCCGTTTGCAAGTGGCTCAGCAAAGCTAGTGTCGTATAAACCTAATAAAATTAGCTTTGAGGTAAATGTGTCGGGTAATAGCCTTTTATTCTTATCAGATAATTATTATTCTGAATGGGAAGCAGAAATAGATGGGGTTAAAACAGAAATTTTACTTGCAAACTATTCATTTAGGGCAGTCGAGGTGCCAAAAGGTAAACATTTAGTAAAACTTAGCTACTCTTTGGATAATTTTAGATTAGGCATAATAATAAGTCTGATTAGCTTTTTTTTAATATCTACGTATGTTATTATGAGTATAAGAAAGACAAAAATATAAATGAGTTTATTAAAAAATAATTTATGGGTATCGATTCTTCTTTTTCTAATATTAATAATCTCCCTATTTGTAAGATTTTATAAACTTGACGTTGTTCCTAACGGATTTCATATCGACGAAGCAATTATTGCTGATAATGCAAATTTTATTTTAAATACTGGGAGAGACACTAATAATAATTTTCTTCCGTTGCAAACTGAAGTATTTGGTGACTACAATCCAACCGGTTATGCATACTTAGCTATTGCCCCAATAAAAATATTGGGATTAACTATTTTTGCAGCAAGATCTGTAGGAGCTTTTTTGGGAGCATTAGCAGTAATAGGAGTTTTTTTTCTCGCATACTCTATATTTGAAAAAAAACGGATTAGCTTACTGGCATCGCTTTTTACCGCTCTTTCACCTTGGGGCATAGCGCTTTCCAGATCAACGGAACAGACCGCTGCTTCGTTAGTATTTATCATTTTTGGATTTGCCTTACTTGTCTGGAGCGTAAAGAAAGAAAAAATTCTTTATTTATTAGTTGCAGTTCTTCTTCTTTTTATAAGTTACTTTATGTATTTTACCCCACGCTTATTTGTTCCGTTGATTTTTCTTCTATTTTTTGCACCCTTAAGGTATTGGTATGAAAAAAGAAAAACAGTTTTTCTGAAAGTATTTATTGGTTGCTTTCTTTTTTTAGCAATTGCGTCATTTGTTTTAGTATTTGGAACTAGTGGAGGATCTAATAGATTTAATCAAGTAAGTATTTTCGGATTTCCAGAAACAAAGTTAGTAATGGAAGAGCAAATCCGTGAAGATGGGGGTACTACTACTCCAATAATTTTAACGAGAATATTTCATAACAAAATATTAAATTATTCCCTAACATATGTTCAAAATTATCTTGAATACTTTACGGGTGGGTTCTTATTTATAGAAGGAGGTCGTCCTATTTGGCTTAATGTATCACGTGTTGGTCTTGTATATATTATTGAACTGCCTTTTATTATTTATGGTTTATATCTATTGGTCAAAGAAAAAAAGAAATGGGGGTTTTTAGTACTTGGCTGGCTGTTAATAGCCCCAATGGTTGCATCTTTAACTGTAGATGATATACCAAATACCAGGCGGGCGCTTGTTATGGTGCCTGTTCTTGAAATATTAGCAGCGTACGGAGTTATCAACTTTCTCGAAAGTTTGTCAAAGAGAGCAAGGGTTATCGGAGTCTCAATACTTGCATTATTGTTTATATTAAATTCTCTATATTTTTTTCATCAGTATTTCGTACATACGACTATTCATCAAAACTGGTATAGAAATGAAGGATTTGAGCAAATGATGTCAGTTGTCAAAAAAGATTATTCTAATGTTGACAAGATTGTCGTTAGTAAATCATCAGGTGGAAATTATCCTTTAATATTGTTTTACATGAATTATTCACCAAGTATGTATTTAAAGGAAGGGCATACGAAGGATAAAGCTTATACTGGATTTGGAAAGTTCTTTTTTGTTGACTCTGCATGTCCATCGATTGATAAAGATTCTAAATTTCCTAATGTAAAAAATACTATTTATATAGATGATGGTAATTGCAGAAACTACAAAACCCTAAAAATTAAAAAACATATATTTATTTATAGAAAAGATGGTACTAAGGTTTTTAGAATAGTTTATAATTAGCTTTCTTTTAAATCTTAATATTTAATATGTTTAATGCCCTAAGAAGAAACTCCAGGATATTTTTTTGCATACTGGCTGTAGTCTTAGTTCTTCCTGCCGTTATTTTACTTATTCATCCAGGATTTCCAGTTACTGATGATGGAAACTGGATGGTGATAAGATTCTCCGCATTTTACGAAAGCTTAAAATCTGGCCAGTTTCCTGTAAGGTTTTTAATGCGATTAAATAATGGTTATGGTTATCCTGTCTCTGATTTTCTTTACCCTCTGTTTATGTACCTAGCAACACCTTTTCAGATACTGGGAATTGGTTTTGTGAATAGTATTAAAGCGGTACTTATTTTAAGCCTAGTTTTATCTTCAATATTTACATATCTATGGCTAAGAAAATTATTTGATAATTTATCTTCACTTGTTGGATCTTTTTTCTATACTTATTTTCCGTATCATCTATTTGATATTTATAAAAGAGGTTCAGTTGGAGAAGTATTATCGTTAGCCGTTGTGCCTTTTGTTTTGTGGCAAATTGAGCGAAATAGCTTGTTCTGGTCAAGTATCGGTATAGCTCTATTAATCTTATCTCATAACAGCCTTGCAGTTTTATTTTTAGCAGTAATTTTAATTTATATGATTTTGAACATTTATATATCCAGTTTACGAAAACACCTTTTTTTAAGATATCTTTGTATGTTAATGTTTGGTTTTGGTATGTCTTCTTTTTTCTCAATTCCGGCAATTTTTGATCTGCAATATACAGTTTTTTATAACACTGTGGTCTCAGATTTTAGTCAATATTTTGCAGATCTTAATTTAATTGGTTTACCTTCTGTTCTGGTTATTATTTTTACCTTTATTTTGATTTTTACAAAACATATAAAACTTAAAGCTCATAGGCTTACCCTATTATTCTTAGTCCTATCTTTAATTTCTATTTTCTTTGCAATGTCGCCAAGTGCTTTTCTTTGGAAAATACTTCCGGTTTCTTTTATACAATTTCCTTTTCGACTACTTTCAGTAACTATGCTTTCCGTATCTTTTTTGGCAGCCTGTGTCATTTATGTTTTACCAAAAAAACACAAAATATTTATGATAGTAATATTTCTAGTAATAGTATTTGTGTATGCAATGCCTTATTTAAAGGTTTCTTCATTTCAGGATTATCCCGACACTTTTTATTCAACTAATCAGGATACAACAACGGTAAAGAATGAGTATATGCCTAAATGGGTTAAAAAAGTTCCTTCTTTTATGTATAGCGAAAAAATAGAGAACCTAAGCGGAGAGGAAAAAATTGATATTTCTAAAGCTACGCCTAACGAAACTGTATTTAGTGTCTTTTTAACTAAAGAAAGTGAAATTGAAGTCAACACAATATATTTTCCGGGTTGGGCAGCTTATGTAAATGGAGAAAAAAGAAATATAAATTATAATAATGAAAAAGGAGTAATAAGGCTTATCCTAAGTAAAGGACAAAATGACGTCAGAATAGAGTTTCAAGAAACGAATGTTAGAAGCTTAAGCAATTTAATTTCACTGTTTTTCCTAATAGTTTTAATAATTTATTCCCTGCCTTTTAAAAACAGAATAAAAAATAAAATAAAAATATGAATATTTTAAAAAGATTTACACCATATATTTTAATAGCGATTTTATCTTTTTTTGCTTTTAGGCCAATTTTAATTCCCGGTTTTTTCCCAATACATGATGATACGCAAGTAACAAGGGTATTTGAAATGACGAATGCCATAAAAGATGGAATGTTTCCAGTAAGATGGAGCTCTGATTTAGGTTTTGGATTTGGGTATCCAATTTTTAATTTTTATGCACCATTTGCTTATTATGTAGGAGCTATTTTTAATCTATTAGTTTCTGATCCACTCATTGCTACAAAACTTATGATGATAGCAGGAATTGTTATTGCAGGGCTTTCGATGTTTGTTTTGGCCAAGGAATTTTTTGCAGTTAAAGGTGGCATACTGTCTGCAATTTTGTATCTTTATGCTCCGTATCACGGTCTTAATATCTATGTAAGAGGAGATGTTGCAGAATTTTATGCTTATTCCTTCATACCCTTAGTTTTTTATGGTTTATATAAAATTTATAAAGAAAATTTATTAAGATACGTTTTTATTTCTTCAGCTTTTTTTGCTTTAATTATAATTTCACATAATCTTACTGCTTTAATGCTGACTCCATTTTTTGTTTTATTTGCTTTAATCTTAGGGATTAAAGATAGGAAAAAAATACTTTCTTTAATAACGTCATTTGTATTGGCTTTTATGCTTTCTTCATTTTATTTTATTCCTGCGCTTTTGGAGATGAATTATACAAACGTTTTATCTCAAGTAGGGGGAGGGGCTGATTTTAGAGATCATTTCGTATGCATTAGTCAGCTTTGGACAAGTCTTTGGGGGTACGGCGGTTCTACTAAGGGGTGTATTGATGGTTTATCCTTTATGGTTGGAAAAACACATATTTTACTTTCCGTATTTACCCTTTCTTTAATTGTTTTACTTTTTTTCTATAAAAAAATTAAGTTAAATGTAAAGGATAAAGAAAATATCTTTTTTGTTTTGTTGTTTTTCGTTTTTTCAATATTTTCAATATTTCTAATGCTTGATGTTTCCAAGTTTTTTTGGGAAATTTTAAAGCCTATGGAAATTTTTCAATATCCGTGGAGATTTTTAACTGTATTAAGTTTTACAATTTCTCTTATCGCAGGAGGTTTGATTTGGATAGTAGGAAAGTTTTTAAAAGGATACTATTTATGGATACTAACTTTTGTAATTATATTTTTAGCTATTGTTTTAAATGTAAAGTTTTTCGCTCCTCAAACAGTTATCCATAAGACTTCCTTAGACTATGTTGACTTAGAAAAGATAAAATGGGACATTTCAAAGATCTCAAGCGAATATATGCCAAAGGCATTTGACAAGCCAAAGCAAAAAAGTGAAATTGCAAATATCTCGTCTATAGAAGGTCCCGATATAGAAATTTTGTCTATAAACAAAAAAACTCAATTTATTGAGCTTGAAATAGAGGCAAGTAGACAAAAGAACATTATATTTCCATTAGCATATTTTCCAGGCTGGAAGGCAGAGCTTAACGGCAAAACCATTACCCTTTCAGAGGATAAAAAGGGAACTTTATTAAAAGTCCCTAAGGGTAAAAGCCAAATACATTTTTATTATGCCTCCACAGCTATAGAACTAGTTTCTAATTTAATAACTCTTGCTGGAATATTCAGCCTCATTATTGGTATAATCTATTCTATAAAGCGTTATGGTAAGATTTGAGGAGTTATCTATTTTTTTCCCTTTTTGGAATGAGCAGGACAATGTTGAGTCTGTTGTAGAGAAGGCTATCCCTGTTGCCGAAAAAGTGGCAAAAAGATGGGAAATAATCATGGTAGATGACGGCTCATCTGATAAGACTTTAGAGAAAATACAAAAGATAGCTGCCAAAGACAACAGGTTAATTGCAGTTTCCCATAAAACAAACAGGGGATACGGTGCAGCACTTAAAACAGGATTTGAGAAAGCAAGGTATAGCTATATCATTTTTAATGATGGAGATGGGCAGTTTGATTTTTCAGAAATAACAAAACTTATGGACAAAATTGATAATGCAGATATGGTTATTGGTTTTAGGAAAAAAAGATTAGACCATCCGTTTAGGCATATTTTAATGAATATGTTAAAAATCTGGGATTTTGTATTTTTTGGATTTAGGTTTAAAGACATTGATTGCGGATTTAAACTTTTCAAAAAGGAGACAATTTCAAAAATATTACCCTTATCAAGCGAGGGAGCTATGATAACAACGGAAATATTGGCTAAGGCCAAAAAGAAGAAATTAAAAATAGCCGAAGTTGAAGTTCATCACTATCCAAGGCTTTACGGAGATCAAAGCGGTGGAAATATAAGAGTTATCTTAAGAGCGGTAAGGGAAAGTTTACTTTTGTGGAGAGACTTAAATTTTAAATATGGAAGAGCTTGACATAGCTAGGGTTACAAGAAAATCCATCAAAGGAGTATTTGCGTTAACTTCTAGAACATTTTTTATACAAATAGTTAGCCTTATTTCTAATTTACTTTTAACCATCTATTTAGCGCCTTCTGTATTTGGAATATTTTTTGTTGTTTCAGCAGCTATTGCCTTTTTATCATATTTTTCCGATATTGGCCTTGCAGCGGCTTTAATACAAAAAAAAGATCAGGTTACAGACAAAGACTTAAAGACTACATTTACAATTCAGCAGGTTTTGGTATTAATAATTGTTGCTATAGCCCTCTTAGGCTCAAATTTTATCGGTAAATTTTATAATTTAGATAGTGATGGAGTACTTTTATTTCAAGTACTTAGCATATCGTTTTTCCTGTCTTCTCTAAAAACCATCCCTTCAATAATTTTAGAAAGAAACCTTGATTTTAGTAAATTAGTAATACCTCAAATAGTTGAAACTCTTGTTTTTAATGTTGTTGCGGTAGTTTTAGCACTCAAGGGTTTTGGAGTCGCAAGCTTTACGGCAGCAGTATTTTTAAGAGGAATTACTGGTCTTTTAACAATTTATCTTATAAGTCCATGGAGAATGGGTATTGGCTTTTCTTTAGATAGTGCCAAAAAGCTTTTGTCATTTGGTTTCCCATTTCAATTAAATAGTTTTCTTGCTTTAGTAAAAGATGATTTATTTATTGCATACTTAGGTAAGGTCTTACCTCTTGCTCAAGTAGGATACATAGGATTTGCACAAAAATGGGCGTTGATGCCCCTAAGGCTTATTATGGATAACGTAATAAGGATTACCTTTCCATCTTTCTCAAGACTTCAGGAAGAAAAAGAAATACTTACAAAAGCTATTGAAAAATCTATTTTTGCCGCTTGTTTTATAATTTTTCCAGCTCTCACCGGACTTGTAATATTATCTCCTTATTTTGTCCATTTAATACCTAAATACATTAAATGGGAGCCTGCATTAATGTCACTATTTTTCTTTTCCATAAATGCAGCGCTTTCTTCTGTATCAACACCGTTAACCAATGCTTTGAATGCTATTGGGAAAATAAAGATAACTTTATACCTTATGGTTTTTTGGACAATAGCAACATGGGTTTTGACGCCAATACTAATTATTAAGATTGGATTTAATGGCGTTGCAATAGCGTCAGCAATTATTTCTCTTTCAGTTATCTTGGTTATATACATAGTCAAAAGATATCTTTCCTTTAGCGTTTTTAACGCAGTTTTCTATCCTTTAATTTGTACTATTATAATGGGAATAGTAGTTTACGCACTTTCCATTGTGTTAGGCGGAAGTTTATTTGGTATTTTTGTAACAATACTACTGGGTATGTTAGTATACTTTTTTGCCGCATATGCTTTAGCAAAGGAGAGAATAAAAGCTGATATACTACTAATAAGGCAAAGTATTAGAAAATAATATGAATAAAATTTCAGCTGTAGTAAGCGCACTAAACGAAGAGAAAAACTTAAGAGATTGTCTTAAATCATTAAAGTTTGCAGATGAAATTGTAGTTGTCGATAACGAATCAATAGATAAAACTTCACAAATTGCTTTGGAATATACAAAAAAAGTATTTAAGCAGAAAAATAATCCGGAGGAAATTGATATACAGAAAAATTTTGGCTTCGAAAAAGCAACTAATGAGTGGATTTTAAGTATAGACGCAGATGAAAGAGTAAGTGATGAGCTTTCAGAGGAAATAAGAACAATACTTTCTGCAAAACCATCTAGTGTTGCGCAAATAAACGGATTTTGGATTCCAAGAAAAAACCTAATCTTTGGAAAATGGATAGAGCACGCAGGGTGGTATCCTGATTATCAGCTAAGGCTTTTTAGAAAAGGAAAGGGAAAATACACAAAAAGGCATATACATGAAGATATCACTTTAGAGGGGGAGAGTGCTAAGTTGACGGGGCATATTATCCACAACAATTATGAGACAATCTCAAGTTTTTTGACTAAAACTTTAGTCTATGCAAAAAATGAAGCGGGCAGTTTAATTGAAAAGGGTTATGAATTCTCATATTTTGACGTAGTTAAGTTTCCTCTGAGTGAATTTTTAAGCAGGTTTTTTGCAAGGAAAGGATATAAAGATGGTTTCCATGGATTAGTTCTTTCTCTTTTAATGGCATTCTATCATTTTCTTGTATTTTGCTTTATTTGGGAGAAGAAAGACTTTATTAAGTATAACAAGCAAGATTTTTTAGAAGAGACAGAAAGAGAATTTAAAAAGGCTGGGAAAGAAATTGTTTATTGGTTTATGAAAGAAAAGCTTGAGAATATCAAAAGTCCTCTTAAAAAGGCTGTTTTAAGGCTAAGAAACAAAATTAAAAGCTAGATTATGCCAAAGATTTTTATAAATCTAATCACATTTAATGACAACGTGTCTACAAATGAGTGCTTAGAAAGCTTAGAAAAACTGAATAAAAAAGGTTTTGAGCTCTATGTCGTAGTTGTTGATAACGGTTCAAAAGAAAAGTTTGAGATAGACAAGGAATATAAGAATTTTAATTTAAAAATACTTTACTCAACGAAAAACTTAGGTTTTTCAGGGGGACAGAATCTAGGAATTAAATATGCTTTGGGGGAAACGGCGGATTATATAGTTGTTTTAAATAACGATGTCATTACTGATGAAAATTTAATTATTGAGCTATTAAATTCATTTAAAAGCCAAGAAGTTGGTGTTGTTTGCCCAAAGATATATTTTGCTAAAGGATATGAGTTTCATAAAGACAGATACGAAAATAAAGATTTAGGAAAAGTATTCTGGTATGCAGGAGGCCTAATTGATTGGAGAAACGTCTTTGGAAAACACAGAGGAGTTGATGAGATAGATAACGGACAATTTGATCAAAGAGAGGAAACCCAAGTTGCAACAGGCTGTTGCATGATAGTGAGAAGGGATGTTTTTGAAAAGACTGGATTGTTTGATGAAAGCTTCTTTCTCTATTATGAAGACGCAGATTTATCTATACGTATAAAAAGAAAAGGTTTTAAAATCATTTACGAGCCAAAAGCAATACTTTGGCACAAAAATGCAGCCGCAACAGGATCAGGATCTTTCCTTCAGGACTATTACATTACCAGAAATAGACTCATTTTTGGCTTTAAATATGCAAAGCCAAGAGTTAAACTTGCACTTTTTAGAGAAAGTTTAAGAATACTTTTAAATGGAAGAAAGTGGCAAAAAATAGGAGTAAGAGACTTTTATTTAAAAAAACTTGGAAGCGGATCCTATATAAAAACATGAGTAAAATTTCAGCAGTCATAATTGCTAAAAATGAAGAGGGAATGATAGGGGAATGTCTTGAAAGCTTATCTTTTTGTGATGAAATTGTTCTCATAGATAATAACTCAACGGATAAAACCGTAGAAATTGCCCAAAATCATAAAGCAGTTATATATAAAAGTGTTGCAACAGATTTCTCCGAACTAAGAAACTTGGGCTTAGCTAAAGCAGTGTCTGATTGGGTTTTTTATGTTGACGCAGATGAAAGAGTAGACGACGGTTTAAAAAAAGAGATAATTGAGGCGATACAAAATAGCGAATTTGATTCGTATTTTGTAAAAAGAAAAAATTATTACTTGGGTAAAAATGAATGGCCATATATAGAAACAATACTGCGTCTTTTCAGAAAAGAAAATATAACTGGCTGGTTTGGAGAGATACACGAAAGTCCTAAAATAACAGGGAAAACAGGAATTTTAGAGGGGTTTTTACTTCATTTTACCCATAGGGATTTAGAATCTATGGTTGCAAAAACAATTGCATGGTCTCAAACAGAAGCGCTACTTCGTTTCAAAGCTAATCATCCTCAAATAACCTGGTGGAGAATTCCAAGAGTAATGCTTACTGCTTTTATCAAATCATATATATTACAAGCAGGATATAGAGCAAAAACAGTCGGCCTTATTGAAAGTATTTATCAAGCATTTAGTATGTTTATTACTTACGCAAAGCTTTGGGAAATACAAAATAAAGTAAAAGCTAAAGTTTAAAATGAAATTATTAAAGATATTTTTGCCTATTATTTTTTTAGTTTCTGTTTGGTTTATCTTTTCAATACCTTATTTTTTTCAAAATAAAGTACCGTTTTCTTCAACATATCAGGTAAACTTTTTTGCTCCTTGGAATGCATATCCTGGTTTTGCCGGGCCTGTTAAAAATAATGCAATGCCAGATGTTATATCGCAAATTTATCCCTGGAAAACATTTACCATAGATTCACTAAAGCAGGGAATACTGCCTCTTTGGAATCCGTATAGTTTTTCCGGAACTACCCACCTTGCCAATTATCAATCAGCAGTGTTAACACCGCTGAATCTGTTATTTTTAGTTCTTCCGTTTCTTGATGCTTGGAGCATTGCTGTTTTATTGCAACCGCTTCTTGCAGCTATTCTCATGTATTTATATTTACGATCCCTATTGCTAAAACAATTGTCTTGTGCTATTGGTTCCGTCTCTTTTATGTTTTGCGGATTTATTACAACCTGGATGGGATACGAGACTTTAGGATATGCAATTTTGTTTTTGCCCTTAGCGCTTTTTTCAATTGAAAAGTTTTACGCTTTGCAAAAATTTAAATATTTATTCTTACTTTCCATGACACTTCCTCTGTCCTTTTTTAGCGGGCATTTCCAGATAAGCCTATACTTTTCAATATTTGTAGTTTTATATTTGTTCTATAAGTATATTCATATAAGAAATAAGAAACTCTTTTTGTATACGTTTTTTTATTTTTTCTTAGGACTTCTTTTAACCATGCCTCAGGTTTTGCCATCAATTGAGGCATATGGGGAGTCTTTAAGAAGCACTATTTTCCAAAAAGTCGAAATTATCCCCTGGAGTTATATTGCTACATTTTTTGCCCCTGATATTTTCGGAAATCCCGTTACCAGAAATGACTGGTTTGGACACTATGCCGAGTGGAATGGATTTGCAGGTACAATAACTATAATTTTAGCTTTATATACGATTTTTTCAGGCAGGTTTAAAAAAGTCTGGTTTTTTGCATTCACTTTCTTAATTGCAATTTTACTTTCTTTTCAATCTCCGGTTATAGATTTAATAGTCTTACTTAAGATACCGGTTCTTTCAACGAGTGCAGCAAGCAGGGTAATTGTTCTTTTAAGTTTTTCGATTGCTGTTTTGGGTTCATTTGGAATCGATTTTCTTCTAGAAGATTTAAAAAAACGAAAATTAAGAAAAATAGCTTATTGGTTAACCGGTACAATTGTTATATTTTTATTTATCTGGCTAGTTATTGTACTAAAGCTTTTTATACCAATAGATAAAATTACTATTGCCAGACAAAATCTAATCTTACCAAGTCTTTTTCTGGCAGGTTTAATAGGAGTTATTCTTTTATTTTTATTGATAAGTAAAACTAAAAAGTTAAATAAATTATTAGTTTTTGT